>NZ_JAPYKP010000040.1:0-42492 GCF_037179725.1 Mesorhizobium sp. Cs1321R2N1
GCGCGCGTCCAGCCGTGCTTGGCCATCCGCAATACGGCCTGGCGAAGCTGATAGGCAAGATCGGCGTGCTGCGCAGCGATGTCGAGGAGATCGGTGCGGCCGAGCCGAAGCTTGGGCTCCGCGCGGCCCTTGTCGGCGAGGCGCTGCGGCCGGCCGAGACCACCGAATTGTGGGCCGAGACGCGAAACGGGTTTTCGGCGTCCGGTATTGCCGGCGCCTTCGCCGACGTGACGCTGCTCGAAGCAGCAAGCGAGCGCGATGAGGCCGTCGCGATCGCCGTCGCGCTCAAGCGCGCGGTCGAAGACCCCGACCAGAGAGCGGCACTCGTCACCGGTGACCGCGCGCTGGCACGCCGCGTCAGCGTCGAGCTCAAGCGCTTCGGTGTCGTTGCAGACGATTCCGGCGGCACGCCGCTTTCCAACACCCCGGCAGCCAGCCTCCTCAGGCTGGCGCTCGAAGCGGTGTTCCGGCCGGGCGATCCGGTCGGCCTGTTGTCGCTGCTCAAGCATCCCTTGCTTGGCCTTGGCTTGGAACGCGCTGATGTGCGCCACGCGGCGGAACTGGTCGAGCTGGTGGCGCTGCGCGGCGGTACCGGCCGCCCCGACATCGCTTCGCTGCCGGACCTTTTCGAGGCCCGCCTCACCGGGCTCGGCGGTGACAGCCGACCGCCCTTCTGGTTTGCCCGCCTGACCGTGCGCTCCATCGAAGGCGCGCGGAATTTGCTTGGGCGTCTCAAGCAAGCGCTGGCGTCGCTTTCGGCCTTTCGCGGCCAGGCGGAAGCCGACCTTGCCGCGCTGGTCGAAGCCAGCGTCGTTGCCCTGGAGAATCTCGGCCGTTCCGCTGATGGCGGCCTTGGCGAACTTTACGCCGGCGACGCCGGCGAAAAGCTCGCCGAACTGCTGCGCGGGCTGGTCGCGGCTGCGGCATCGCTGTCGTTCGCGGCGAGCGAATGGCCCGATGTGATGGAGGCGCTGATCGGCCCCGAGACCGTCAAGCCGGCGCAAGGCACCGACAGGAACATCGCCATCTGGGGCGCCTTGGAAGCCCGGCTGCAGGATGTCGATACGCTGGTCATCGGTGGGCTCAACGAAGGGGTCTGGCCGCGCAAGCCAGAGAGCGACCGCTTCATGTCGCGGCTGATGAAGACCGGCATCGATCTCGAGCCGCCGGAGCGGCGTATCGGTCTTGCCGCGCATGATTTCCAGATGGCCATGGGTGCCAAGAAGGTGGTGCTGGCGCGCTCGGCGCGTGCCGGCGACGCGCCCGCCGTGCCGTCGCGCTGGTTGCAGCGGCTGCTCACCTTCATCGGCAACGACCAGGCGGCGGCACTGCGCCGGCGCGGCGATGAGCTGCTTGCCTGGGCGCGCGCGCTCGACACCGGACCAAAGCGGGATTTCGCGCCGCGGCCACAGCCGAAGCCGCCGCTATCGGTGCGGCCCGCGCATTTCTCCGTCACCGAGATCGAGACGCTGCGGCGCGACCCCTACGCCGTCTATGCCCGAAGGGTCCTCGGCCTGATGCCGCTCGATCCGCTCATCCGCGATCCGGGTGCGGCCGAGCGCGGCACGCTGTTTCACGCCATCCTGCATCTCTTCTCGTCCGAGGTGGCGGACCCGCGCGCGCCGGACGCGCTGGCCGGGCTCATCGCCGCCGGCCGCGCCTGTTTCGCCGAGGCAGCGCTTCCAGCCGATGTCGAGGCGGTGTGGTGGCCGCGTTTCGAAAAGCTCGCCGCCAACATCATCGAATGGGAGCGCACGCGCGCCGACGCGGTGGTCCAGCGGCATGCCGAGGAGCGCGCCGGCAAGACCGTCGTCGGACAGTCCGGCGTGACGCTGTCCGGCTATGCCGACCGTGTCGATCTGCTAGCCGGCGGCATGGCGGACATTCTGGACTACAAGACCGGCTCTTCGCCTTCCAAAGCGCAGGCGCATACGCTGCTGGCGCCTCAGCTGGCGCTGGAAGGCGCGCTGCTCAGGCGTGGCGCGTTCAAGGACCTGGGCGCGCGCGAGCCGTCGCAACTGGCCTTCATCAGGCTGAAGCCGAATGGCGAGGTGTTCGAGGAATCCATACTCGAACACAACCGCCAACAACGCACCGCGGCCGATCTCGCCGAGGAAGCCTGGGCGCGGCTGGAGAAACTGCTGATCCACTATGCCGACCCGGCGACCGGCTATCTGTCGCGCGCGCTGCCGTTTCGCGAAGGCGAAACCGATGGCGACTACGACCATCTCGCCCGCGTGCTCGAATGGTCGGCCGGCGGAGACGCCGGGGATGAGGGAGGGGAGGCATGAAGAAAGCCTATCCGATCCCGACCGATACCGCTTCGAGCCAGGCCCGCGCCGCCGATCCCGGCAATTCCGCCTGGGTGTCGGCCAATGCGGGATCGGGCAAGACCCATGTGCTTGCCCAGCGTGTCATCCGGCTGCTGCTCAACGGCACCGACCCGTCGAAGATATTGTGCCTGACCTATACGCGCGCCGCGGCCGCCAACATGTCGAACCGGGTTTTTTCGACGCTGTCGGAGTGGACGACGCTCAGTGACGCCGAGCTGGCGTCCAAAGTGGAGGCGTTGGAGGGACGCCGGCCCGATCGCGACACCATGCGCAGAGCCCGCCGCCTGTTCGCCGAGGCCCTGGAGACGCCTGGCGGGCTGAAGATCCAGACGATCCACGCTTTCTGCGAATCCGTGCTGCATCAGTTCCCGCTGGAAGCCAACATTCCCGCCCATTTCGAAATGCTCGACAGCCAGATGGAAGCCTCGCTTTTTGCCGCCGCGCGCCGCGAGATGATTTCTGCCGCCGGCGACAGGACTTTGGCCGAGGCCTTCGCCACTGTGCTGGAGCGTGGGGGCGAAGCCGGTCTCGACGCGTTGCTCGGCGAAATCGTGCGCAAGCGCGACGGGTTGCGCCATTTTCTCGATGCTGTCGGGCGTGACGGCTTCCAGCCCTTGTTCGAAGAATTCCATTTTCAGCCCGGCCAGACCTCCGAAGGCATAGCGGCATCGATATGGCCGCTGCCCGGCTTCCTGCCGGACTATTTTGCCGGCTTTGCCCAGGCCGCCGAAGCCACCGACGCCAGATCGGCGCTGAACAACATCCTGCCTTATGCGCGCCTAGCCTTCGCCGAGAGCGACCCCGTTCGCCGGCTGCAGTTGCTGGCAAGAGCCTTCCTCAAAACCGATGGCGATCCCTACGACCCGGCAAACGCCTTCAAGAAGGCGTTGACCGACCGGCTGCCAGATCTCGCCGAGCGCTATCTCTCGGCGGCCAGCGCCATCATGGAAACCGTCGACCGGCTGGCGCTGTTCCGGATGCTGGAAGGCACATGCGCGGCGCTCACCATCGCCGACTGGCTGATCGCGCGCTACGAAGTGTTGAAACGCAGCCGCGGCTTTCTCGACTTCAACGACCTGATCACCCGCACGGTGAACCTCTTGGCGCGGCCCGATGCCGGCCCTTGGGTTCAGTACAAGCTCGACCAGGGCATCGACCACATCCTGCTCGACGAGGCGCAGGACACCAGCCCGGATCAATGGGAGGTGGTGAAGCGGCTGGCGGAAGAATTCTTCGCCGGCTTTGGCGCTCGCGACCGGGTCCACCGCACGGTCTTTGCCGTCGGCGACGAGAAGCAGTCGATCTACTCCTTCCAGGGCGCGGCACCGGATTCTTTCGCCGACAGCCGATTGTTGTTCGCCGGGCGGGTGCGCGACGCCGAGGCGTCCTTCGCCGACCTCAAGCTGACGTGGTCGTTCCGCTCCACGGACGATGTGCTGGCCGCCGTCGACCGCATCTTTGCCGATCCAATCGTGCGGCGCGGCATCAGCCACGACCCCGATCCGCTGAACCACAAGGCGATCCGCACCGATGCGCCGGGCTATGTCGAGGTCTGGCCATCGATCGGCGCCGAGGCCGTCGACGAGCCCGACGACTGGGCGCAAGCCATCGACCATGCCCATGCACCGGCGGTGCGCGTCGCCGAGAATGTCGCGGCCACCATTGCCGGCTGGATCGGCAAGGGCGAAATCATCGAGGGCCGTGGCAAGCGGCTGCGGCCGGGCGACGTGCTGGTGCTGGTGCGCAAGCGCGACAGCTTTGTGCACGCGCTGACGCGCGCGCTCAAGCGGCGCGACATTCCGGTTGCCGGCGCCGACCGGCTGAGCCTGCCCGGACATATCGCGGTCAAGGACCTGATCGCGCTCGGCCATCTGCTGATCCAGCCGCAGGACGACCTGTCGTTGGCCGCCGTCCTGCGCAGCCCGATCTTCGACCTGCCGGAGGAGACGCTTTTCACGCTCGCCGCACAGAGGCCGCCCGGCGTGTCGCTGACGGCATCGCTGCGCCAGCATGCCTGCGAAAGCGAAGCGCTAGCGGCGATCGTTGCGCAACTCGACGCCTGGGCTGACGAGGCCGCCTTGAAGCCGGAGTTCGAGTTCTATGCCGCCCTGCTGGCGCGCGATGGCGTGCGCCGCAAGATGATCGCGCGGCTCGGGCCGGAAGCCGGCGATATTCTCGACGAATTCCTGAGCTTCTGCCTTGCCGAGGAGCGGACCGGCCTGCCCGGGCTGGAAGCCTTCCTGTCGACGCTGGAAAACGCCGGCCCCGAGATCAAACGCGAGATGGACCAGACCCGTGACGAGGTCAGGGTGATGACCGTGCACGCGGCCAAGGGCCTGGAGGCGCCGGTTGTGTTCCTGGTCGACGGCGGTTCCGCCCCGTTCAGCGACCAGCATTTGCCGCGCCTGATGCCTTTCGACGGCTCGGGCCGGCATTGGGACGGCAAGGGCTACCTCTGGCGTTCGGCGAGCGACGTCGCCAACGGCTTTTCGAAAACGGCCGCCGCTCGCGCCCGTGAACTCGCCGACGACGAGTACCGCCGGCTGCTCTATGTCGGCATGACGCGCGCCGAGGACCGGTTGATCGTCTGCGGCTATCACGGCAAGCGGGCGCCGAACAGCGGCACCTGGCATTCGATCGTCAGCCGAGCACTGAGCGGCGCGCCCGAAAGCGAACAGCGTCCGCATCCAGCCGGCGGCGAGCCTGTCTACCGTTTTCACGTCACCAAACTGCCGCCGGTTACGCCAAGCCCGGGCGAGCAGGCGCGGCAGGTAGATGCGTTCGGTCCGTTGCCGGCGACTTTGTTCCGGCCCTTGCCGCCTTTCGAGGACCTGCCGCGTCCATTGTCGCCGTCGGGCGCCTCGGCGCTGATCGAGGAAGGCAAGGAAGCGGTGGTCGACAAGGCCTCGCCGGTGCTGGACGCCGATGCCGAGCCGGGTTTTGCCGTGCTGCGCGGGCTCGCCCTGCACAAACTGCTGCAGATGTTGCCCGGCATTGCCGAGAGCGACCGCCAAAGTGCGGCAGAGCGTTACCTCTCGCGAACAGGTGCGGCGTGGCCGCAAGCCGAGCGCCAAAAGGCTCTGGCCTCGGTCGTGGCCATCCTTACCGAGCCCCGCCTCGGTCAACTGTTCGCGCCGTCGTCACGTGCCGAGGTCGCGATCATGGGCAGCCTTGAGGTCAAGGGCAAAATCCGCTCCATCTCCGGGAAGATCGACCGGTTGGCGGTGACAGCGGATACGGTTTCGATCGTCGACTACAAGACCAACAGGCCCGCACCCGCTTCCCTGGCCGAAGTCCCGCCGGCCTACCTGCTCCAACTCGCGCTGTATCGCGCCCTGCTGCAGCCGCTTTATCCCGGGCGGGAGATCAAGGCGGCCCTGCTGTTCACCGAAGCGCCAAGGCTGATCGAACTGCCGGCTCGGGCCATGGACGACGCCCTTGCCCGACTCACGGGAGCGTGACACAAGAACTGCTTGAAGAAGGGCGCGACAACCACCACATTTGGTGCGGCGAAAGATTTCGAAAGGATTTCCGCATGACCACCGTCAAGGTCGACAAGAACAATTTCCAGGCCGATGTGCTCAATGCCCAGGTACCGGTCGTGGTTGATTTCTGGGCGGAGTGGTGCGGCCCCTGCAAGATGATCGCACCAGCGCTTGAGGACATCGCCGCTGAACTCGGCGCCAAGGTCAAGATCGCCAAGCTGAACATCGACGAGAATCCCGAGCTTGCCGCTCAGTTTGGCGTGCGCTCGATCCCCACGCTGATGATCTTCAAGGGCGGCGAAGTGGCCGACATCAAGGTTGGCGCCGCGCCCAAGACCGCGCTGTCGCACTGGGTCAATGGCAATCTCGCCTGATCCATTCCGAATTTCGGATATCAAGCCCGGCCATTGCGCCGGGCTTTTTGTTGGCGCCATCGGTGCGCCGCTCTGGCACTCACGTCGGGGCTCTCCATGTCTTCTGTTGGCAGCAGAAGCATGGAGAGAGAAATGACCGGATCCGCCAAGGCCACAGTCTTCATCGACAATGAGCGTGTCATCGTCACCGAATACCGCTTCCGGCCGGGCGACAATACCGGCTGGCATCGCCACCGCCACGACTATGTCGTGGTCCCGCTGATGGACGGCAAGCTGAAGCTGGTGACCAAGGACGGCGAAACCTTCGCCGAAATGAAGAAAGGTTCCCCCTACTTCCGCAAGGAGGGCGTCGAACACGACGTCATCAGCGCCAACGAGGGCGAGTACGCTTTTATCGAGATCGAGCTGAAGTAGTTGTTAGGATGGCATGCCATCAACTGCCATCTTGATGGCATGTCATAATCGGTATATATTTCCCTTTTCGAACGGGAGTTTGAAATGGCCGAACCACAGCTCTCAGTCCGCAGTGCAAAAGCGCGCGACCTGGCCCATAGACTTGCTCGCCGCGAAAATCGTTCGATAGCCGATGTGGTCGAGCGTGCGCTTGAGTCCTACGAGATTCGTGAAGCGGGTCGCGAACCGCCATCCACCTTCTATGCTCGACTTGCGTCAACCAGTGGCACCGATATCGATCTGGAGAAGATTATCCGCGAAGGCCGCCGGGTCCATCCAGGGCCTGAGCTTTGATTTTTGTCGATACCAATGTGATTTCGGAGACCCTGAGGAAGGCGCCGGATACGGCCGTCCTGGCGTGGCTTGTCCGGAATGATGCTGAACTGGCCCTTCCCACAGTGGCGATTGCCGAAATTGCCTTCGGCATTCAAAAAATAAGACCTGATGAGCGTGCCGATCGGCTGGAGCTGGGCCTTTCCCAATGGCGCCATCGATTTGCCGACCGGATTTTTGGACTGACGGAAGAGGCTGCCTTGGCTTATGGCGAGATCATGGGGGCAGCGGCGCGCCAAGGCCGCGGCATGTCGGCTCCCGACGGAATGATTGCCGCGATCGCGCGCGTAAACGGAGGCCGGCTGGCAACACGCAATCTCAACGACTTTGGCGCCACCGGCCTTGACCTGATCTCACCGTGGGATTTCTGAAGCGGGTGAAATCCGGGTAGGACGAATTTCCCCGCCGCCGAGAGCCACGTAAGATGTAATTGTCGCGCCTCAAGTTGGCGGCGTGCCGTTCTCGGCGAGAACCGCGCCGGCCAAGTAAAGCGACCCCCCGATCAGGATGCGCGGCGTCGGGCCGTCCCAGGTATCGCGCAGCAGCATCAGGGCGCTGGCGACGGAGTTTACCGGTTCGGCCGTCAGCCCGGCTTCCGTGGCGCGGATGGCCAGCTCGTCGTTTGGCACGCCGGCGTCGCTCTGGCTCACTGGCACCGTGTAGACATGCTTGACCAGGCCCTTGAAGGCGCGGAAATAGCCGCTCTGGTCCTTGGTGTTGATCATGCCCGAGATGAGGAACAGTGGGCGCGGGTTCTTTTCCTCCTGCTCGGCCAGCGCTTCGGCGACGACCACGCCGGCACCCGGATTGTGGCCGCCGTCGAGCCAGATGTCGGCGCCCTTCGGCCCAAGTTCCGCCAGCCGGCCCTGCACCAGCTTCTGCATGCGGCCTGGCCAGGCGACGTTGGTCATCGCCTTCTCGGCGGCGCGGTGGCTGATCTCGAATCCGGCGGCCTTGACCGCGGCGATCGCCGCTGCCGCATTCGCGAATTGGTGGCGACCGGGCAGACGCGGTGATGGCAGGTCCATCAAGCCATCATCGTCCTGGTAGACCATGCGGCCGTTTTCCTCGAAAGCGAGAAAATCCTGGCCATAGACCAGGGTCGGACATTCCAGCCGCTCCGCGGTGTCGATCAGCGTCTGCAGCGCGGTCTCGCTTTCCTGCGCGCCGATGACCACCGGGCAGCCGCGTTTCATGATGCCTGCCTTTTCGGCGGCGATCAGCTCGACACGGTCGCCGAGATAGGCCTCATGGTCCATCGACACCGGCATGATCACCGACACGGCCGGCCGCGCGATGACATTGGTGGCATCGAAGCGGCCGCCAAGACCGACCTCGATGATGGCGGCATCGGCCGGATGTTCCGAAAACAGGACGAAGGTGACGGCGGTGAGTATCTCGAAGACGGTGATCTTCTGGCCTGCATTGGCCTTGGCGACGCGGGCAATGGCCTCTGCGAAGATGTCATCTTCGACCAGCCTGCCGCCGCCCTCGGCCGCAAGCCTGTAGCGCTCGTGCCAGCTGACCAGATGCGGCGAGGTGTGGACATGGACGAGCCGGCCGGAAGCTTCCAGCAGCGCCCGCGAGAAGGCGGCGCAGGAACCCTTGCCGTTGGTGCCGGCGATGTGGATGACCGGCGGCAGCAGGTCCTGCGGGTTGCCCAGCCGCTCCAGAAGCCGCGTGATGCGGTCGAGCGAAAGGTCAAAGCCTTTCGGGTGAAGCGCCATCAGGGCTTCGATTTCGCGGTCAGCGGCAAGCGTCGTCATGGCACAATCCCGGCGCATGGCCCGAGAGCCAGAATCGCTCCCGCAATGACCACGGCTATCAAAAGGCTACAGCGCGCCACGGATGCTGCGCAATCGCTGTCCGCGGCGGCCAATGTCGCGTCAGGCCAGTCTCACGTCAGGCCGGTGTCGCGGCCGGCCATTGTAGCGTCAAGCTTGCGGCCGGGCTTCGGCGGCAAGCACGGCCGGCGGCATGATTTCCGGTTCCAGTGGCTTTTGCTCCTCGGGCATCTTGAGCAGCATTTTCAAAAGCCGCGCGATCGTCTGGCGCATTTCCAGCCTGGACACCACCATGTCTACCATGCCGTGCTCCATCAGATATTCGGAGCGTTGAAAGCCGTCCGGCAATTTCTCGCGGATGGTCTGCTCGATGACGCGCGGACCGGCAAAACCGATCAACGCTCCCGGCTCGGCGATGTGCACATCGCCCAGCATGGCGTAGGAGGCGGTGACGCCGCCGGTGGTCGGGTTGGTCAGCACGACAATGTAGGGAAGGCCGGCTTCCTTCAGCCGGTCGACACCGACCGTGGTGCGCGGCAGCTGCATCAGCGACAGGATACCTTCCTGCATGCGGGCGCCACCGGAAGCGGCGAATAGGATCAGCGGTCGCTTGCGCTGCAAGGCGACCTCGAAGCCATGCACGATGGCGTCACCCGCCGCCATGCCGAGCGAGCCGCCCATGAAAGCGAAATCCTGCACCGTCACCACGACTGGGAGGCCCTCCACGGTCCCCAGCGCATTGATGATGGCGTCTTCCAGGCCAGTCTTGGCCTTGGCGTCCTTCAGCCGGTCGACATAGCGTTTCTCGTCGCGGAACTTCAGCGGATCCTGCATGACCTTGGGATTGTCCAGGGTCTCGTACTTGCCGTCATCAAAGAAGAATTTCAGCCGCTCCTTGGCCGAGATCTTCATGTGATGGCCGGAGGACGGGATGACGAACTGGTTGGATTCCAGGTCCTTGTGGAACACCATCTCGCCGGTCTCGGGATCCTTGATCCAGAGATTCTCGGGCATGTCGGTACGCCGGCCGAGCATCGAGTTGATCTTCGGGCGAACGTAATTGGTGATCCAGTTCATCGCTTCGGCTCCTGTCCTGACGAAGAGTTGGGAAGAGAAGTAGGAAAACTATTCGGCAGCAGCAAGGCGGGCCGAGCGCACGCCTTGCGCAAGGCCGCTGACCAGCGTGGCGACCGCCTCGGCCGGATCAGCGGTCTTTTCGCCCTTCGGCCCCAGCACATTGGCAACCGCATTGACGATCGCCGTGCCGACGACCACGCCGTCGGCGTTGGCGCCGATGACGCGCGCCTGTTCGGCGGTCTTGACACCGAAACCGACGCAGACCGGCAGGTTGGTGTGACCCTTGATACGCTGGACCGCCGTGGCGACCTTGCCTGTGTCGGCAAGCGCCGAGCCGGTGATACCGGTCATCGACACGTAGTAGACGAAGCCGGACGTGTTCTGCAGCACCTTGGGCAGGCGCTTGTCGTCGGTGGTCGGCGTCGCCAGCCGAATGAAGTTGATGCCGGCCTTCAACGCCGGGATGCACAGTTCCTCATCCATCTCCGGCGGTAGGTCGACGACGATCAGCCCGTCAATGCCGCTGGCAATCGCATCCTTCAGGAAGCGGTCGACGCCGTAGATGTAGATCGGATTGTAGTAGCCCATCAGCACGATCGGCGTTTCATCGTCGCCGGCGCGGAAGTCCGACGCCATCTTCAGCGTCTTGACCAGCGTCTGGCCGCCTTTAAGCGCCCTGAGGCCGGCGGCCTGAATCGCCGGGCCGTCAGCCATCGGATCGGAAAACGGCATGCCGAGCTCGATGACGTCTGAACCGGCGCCCGGCAGCGCCTTCATGATCGACAGCGAGGTTGCATAGTCGGGGTCGCCACCCATGAAGTAGGTGACGAGCGCCGGACGGCCTTCGTTCCTGAGCTTCGCCATGCGGCGGTCGATGCGGGTTGCCATGATCAGATCTCCATGCCCAACATCGAGGCCACCGTGTGCACGTCCTTGTCGCCACGGCCGGACAGGTTGACGATGACGATCTGGTCCTTGTCCATGGCGGGTACGATCTTGACGGCATGAGCGATGGCGTGCGCCGATTCCAGCGCCGGGATGATGCCTTCGACGCGCGTCGTCAGCTTGAAGGCTTCCAGCGCCTCGTCGTCGAGAATAGGCACATACTCGACACGGCCCGAGTCGCGCAGCCAGGAATGCTCCGGACCGACGCCGGGATAATCGAGGCCGGCCGAAATCGAATGGCCGTCCAGGATCTGGCCGTCGGCGTTCTGCAGGAGATAGGTGCGGTTGCCGTGCAGCACACCGGGAGAACCGGCATTCATCGAAGCGCAATGCTCGATGCCGTCGAGGCCGCGCCCGCCCGCTTCAATGCCGATGATGCGAACATCCTTGTCATCGAGGAAGGGATGGAACATGCCGATGGCGTTGGAACCGCCCCCGACGGCGGCGATGATGGTGTCGGGCAGCCGTCCCTCCTGTTCAAGGATCTGCGCGCGGGCTTCCGTACCTATCACCGACTGGAAGTCGCGCACCAGCTCCGGATAGGGGTGCGGACCAGCGGCGGTGCCGATCAGGTAATAGGTGTCCTCGACATTGGTCACCCAGTCACGAAGGGCTTCGTTCATGGCGTCCTTCAGCGTGCCGTGGCCCGCGGTCACCGGCCGCACTTCGGCGCCCAGCAGCTTCATGCGGAAGACATTGGGGCTTTGCCGGGCAACGTCGGTTGCGCCCATATAGACGACGCAGGGAAAGCCGAAGCGGGCGGCGACGGTCGCGGAGGCCACGCCATGCTGGCCGGCGCCCGTCTCGGCGATGATGCGCTTCTTGCCCATGCGCTTGGCCAGCAGGATCTGGCCGAGGCAATTGTTGATCTTGTGCGAGCCGGTGTGGTTCAAATCCTCGCGCTTGAAATAGACTTTCGCGCCGCCAAGAAGCTTCGTCAGGCCTTCGGCGAAATAGAGCTTCGAGGGCCGCCCGGCATAGTGGGTCGACAGGTCGGTCAGTTCAGCCCTGAAATCCGGATCGTTCTTGACCTCGTTCCAGTTCTTCTCGAGGTCGAGGATCAGCGGCATCAGCGTTTCGGCGACGAAACGACCGCCGAAAATGCCGAACATGCCCTGTTCGTCGGGTCCGGTGCGGAAGGAATTGGGTGTCGCCGGCTTGTTCATCGCCGATCTCCTAGATCTGTACTTTGAGCATGTCCCTGTCGGAAACCGGTTCCCACTTTTCCGGGACATGCTCAGGGTTCGAAATTTTGTTCAGGCGGCGCGGTCGTCCCGCGCGGCCCTGACGGCCCGGAAAAACTGTTCGATCAGCGCCGGATCCTTGACGCCCGGCACACTTTCCACGCCCGACGAAATGTCTATTGCGGGCGGATTGGCAAGCCGAAGGGCATCGCCGATGTTGGCGGCGTTGAGCCCACCGGAAAGCATGTAATCGATCCCGGCGTCAAGGCCGGCGAGGATGCGCCAGTCGAAGGCGACGCCGTTGCCGCCCGGCAGCTCGGAGCCCTTCGGCGGCTTGGCATCGAACAGGAAGCGGTCGGCAACGCCGACGAACGGCCTCATCCGGTCGAGATCGGCAGCCTCGCTGAGCGGCAACGCCTTCATCACCGGCAGCCCATGGCGGGCTTTCAGTTCGGTCACCCGCTCGGGAGTTTCGGAGCCGTGCAGTTGCAGCATGTCGGGCTGCATCTTCTCCACGATTTCATCGAGGACAGTGTCGCTGGCATCGACCGTGACGGCAACCGCCAAGGCCTTGCCGCGCGCCGCTTCGCGCAGACGGCCGGCTTCGACGGGCTCGACATAGCGCGGGCTTTTTGGAAAGAAAATGAAGCCGACATGGCTGGCGCCGCCGGCCAGGGCCGCGGCCATTGCCAGGTCGGTCTTCAAGCCGCAGATTTTGATGTCGAGCGCCATGACGCGGGAATTGGCACGAAAAGCGCTAGGAGTCGAGAAAAAGCATGCTGTTTGCCGGCAAGGTGAAAGACGCTACCTATGGATGGACAGCATGCAAGGCGGGAGCACAGCCATGGCCGACCAGACCGTTACCGAACTGAAGCAGAAGATCGCACAGGCGCGCGAGGTCATCGCGCATCTCATGGACAAGGCCGCCTTCAACGGCGCCGAGGCGCATCGGGCGCTGGATTATTTCGGCGGCGACGCCTTCGACCGGAACTTTCTGCCCTGGCCGCATCAGGGCGAAGAGGGATTGCGGCCGGAGGAGCTCAATGCGGCGAATGACGACTAGCGGCCTTCAATGCGTCGCCGTTGCCAACCCCTATTCGAACACGATCGCCTGCAGCGCCCCGCCATTGCGCTTCAACCAGTCCTTGCAACGGTCGGTGTCGGGGCAGAGCTTTTCGCACAATTTCCAGAATTTCGGCCCGTGGTTCATCTCCTTGAGATGCGCCACTTCGTGCGCGACGAGATAGTTTATCACGGGCTGAGGTGCCATCATGATGCGCCAGGAGAAGGAGAGATTGCCTTCGGAGGTGCAGGAGCCCCAGCGGCTGGAGGTGTCCTTATAGCGGATCGCCTTGGCGCGCTTGCCGAGCGCCTCGGTGTGCCTGACGACCAGCTTCTCGATCTCCTTCTTGGCCTCGCGCTTCAAGAAATCGGCGATGCGGCGCGGCAGATGGATGCGCTCGCCATGCACGATCAGCAGCGGACCGCGCTCGTCGCGCGATATGGTTACGGTGCCGCGCTTTGACGGCTCGTGGACGATGCGGTGCGGCACGCCGCGCACCGGTATCTTGATGCCGGGCCGCACCTGCGGCCGCGTCGGCACCTTGGCCAGCCGCTGCTCCAGCCAGTCCTGATGGCGGTCGAGGAACCTGTCCACCTCGCCCCGGCGCAGGCCCGGCGGCACGGTGATGCGCAGGCCCTGACCGCCGGAATCGATGCGCAGCGTCAGGCGCTTTGCCCTGGCGCTCTCGACGATCTTGAGCGGCAGGGTGCGGCCGGCGACACAGTATTCCCGCTCCACGGCAGGCGTGGGTTTGGGCTTCGTCAGATTGCGGAAGAACCCGATGGTCATGGCGGGACGATACGCGATTCGAGGAAAACGAATAGAACAAAAAAGAAACGGCGCCGCTCGCGCGACGCCGTCATTACACCTTGGCCCTGTCGCCTGGCCTCAGTCGTCGAGCAGGTTCGAGCCTTTGCCGCGCTTGGTGGGGGTCGTTCCGGTGCCCGGATCGGTCTTGGTGGGCGCGGTCGACTTGTTGCGGTTGGCCATGAACCGGTCGAACTCGTCCTGATCCTTGGCGCGGCGCAACTCGCGGGCATACTCGTCGAACTGCGTCAGCATCTCGTCGAGCTTGCGGCGCTCTTCGTTCAGGCGCTCAAGCTCCTTTTCGCGCCAGTCGTCGAAAGCGACGTTGCCGGTGCGGGCGGAGCCGCTGCCCCAGCGTGCGGCCTTGTCGGAACCACGGCGGCAGCCGGCGAAGATGCCGTCGGTCGCGCGGTTGACGTCACGCTTGAAGCCCTCAAGCCGGTCGCCCCAGATGATGTAGGCGAGCATGGCGAAGCCGAGCGGCCAGAACACCATGAAACCGATCACCATCAACGCGATGGTCGCCGGCGTCCAGGCCGGGCGGATCAATGCAGATGTGTTCATTTTCTCCCATTCCTTCGGTTGGAGACAGCCAGAACCGGCTGCGTGGAATCGAAATGGGAAGGCGAAAACGGCGATTCAAGACAATGTCGGCCAAAACCGGACAAGCTTCTGAAATGATTGCCGCTTTTTGAGCATATCGAGGAAAAGCACGGCCAAGCCGGCGATCAGGCCCCAAAATGCCGCACCGACGCCGAACAGCGTCAGCCCGGAGGCGGTGACGACGAAGGTGACGGTGGCGGCCATCCGGTCGCTCTCATCCCTAAGCGCGATCGCCAGCGCATTGGCGAGCGAGGCCATCAGCGCGAGACCCGCCACAAGCACGATCAGGCTCTGCGGCAGGACGGCGAAGATCGCCACCAGCGAAGCGCCGAAAATCGCGAAGATCAGATAGGCAAGCGCATAGAACGGGCCGGTCTTCCAGCGTTCGGCCGGATCGGGATGGACATCCGGCCCGGTGCATATCGCCGCAGAGATCGCCGCCAGATTGGTGGTTGCGGCCCCGAACGGCGCCGACAAGAGCGAAAACAGGCCGGTGACACCGATCAGCGGGCCGGGCTCGGGGTGGTAGCCGGCCGCCCGCAGTACCGCCAGCCCCGACAGGTTCTGCGAGGCCATGGTGACGAGATAGAGTGGCAGCGCGAGACCGATGATCGCCTTGGCGGTGAAATGGGGAGCAATGAACGTCAGTGTCGACAGTTCGGGCGCGGGCAAGCCGCCGACACGGCCGGTAAGGAAGGCGGCAAGGCCACCGCCAACCAGCACCGCCAGTACCGATAGCGCCGGATTGAACAGCCGGATGACAAAGAATGCCGCGATCAGCGGCAGGATGAGCCAAGGGTCCGCCGGAATGGCTTTCATGGCATTGATGGCGAAGGTGACGACGATGCCGGCCAGCATGCCGGAAGCGACCGAAGCCGGTATTCTCGATATCAGCCGGGTCAGCGGCCCAAACAGGCCGGTTGTGACCAGCAGGACGCCGGTGATGATATAGGCGCCGACGGCCTCGCCCATCGTAAAGCCACTCGATGCGGCGACCAGTGCCAGGCCCGGAGTCGACCAGGCGGTGATGACAGGCATTTTCGTGCGCCATGACAGCCACAGGCACTCGACCGTCATGGCCAGACAGATCGCCGTCACACCGCTTGCCGTCTCGACCTGCGTCGCGCCGACCGCCTTGGCGGCGGCGATGACGATGGCCAGCGTGCCGCCAAAGCCGACGATGGCCGCGACGAAGGCGGAGACCGGGATGGAAAGGCGCATGGTCATTTGCCTCGTCCGGCCATGTCACCGACGGCCCGCACCAGCATCTCGAGATCTTGCGGCCGCGACAGGCGATGGTCGCCGTCAGGAATCAGCGACAGCGTGACATCGTCGGCCGGCAGCAGGCTGACCAGCCTCAAGGCGTGGCTCGACGGCACGTCCGCATCGGCCAGCCCCTGCAAGATGTGAACCGGGCAATGCGTGTCGATAGGCCCGGTCATCACCCGGTTATGGCGGCCATCCTCGATCAGGGCGCTCGTGTAGATGTAGGGTTCCGCGGAATAGTCCGACGGCTCCGCGAAGTAGCCCTTTTTGGCGAGGTCGCGCTTCTGCGCCTTGGTCAGCACCGGTTCGACCAATTCACTGGTAAAATCCGGAGCCGGCGCCAGCAGCACCATGCCGACGACGCTTGCGTCGCCCGCCTTGCGCAATTCCTGCACCATGCGCAGCGCGATCCAGGCACCCATGGACGAGCCGACCAGGACCTGATCGCCCTTGGCGAAATTCCGGAAAACCGTAAGGCTTTGCGCAAGCCATGTCGAAATCGTGCCGTCGGCGAAAGCGCCGCCGGATTCGCCATGGCCCGAATAGTCGTGCCGCAGGAAGGCGCGGCCTTCTCGTGCCGCCCAGTCCGACAGCGTCTCGGCTTTCGTGCCCAACATGTCCGACTTGTAGCCGCCGAGCCAGACGATGCCGGGCGTCGAGCCCGCCGAATGGCGCACGGCGATATCGGATCCATCAACATCGAGAAAGATCGGAGCGGCGGTCATGGCTGTGGGACGGTCCTGGTTTTTTTCACGCCTCGCTTTTGGCACGGCCAAAGGCAAGGCGGAAAGTGCTCGCGATGTTTCTTTGCTTGGCACAGGCTCGTGATCAGGTGATTTCTTGAGAACGCTGTGCTATTGACTTGCGCCGCGCGCTTCCCACATTGGCGCGTCCACACAGATTTGTACGAACCCCGAACGAAACGGCCAAGGAGACCACGACCATTCGCAGACCTTTCAAAGCAGCGGCGCCGACCAAGGATGGGCCGCGCTCCAACCGTGATATCCGGGTTCCCCGGGTCCAGCTTATCGACGCCGAAGGCCAGAACCGCGGCGATGTTTCCATCAACGACGCATTGCTGCTCGCCGAAGAGGCCGGGCTCGATCTGGTTGAAATATCGCCCAACGCGGTGCCGCCCGTTGTAAAAATCCTCGATCTCGGCAAATTGAAATACGCCAACCAGAAGAAGGCGGCCGAGGCGCGCAAGAACCAGAAGGTCATCGAGATCAAGGAGATCAAGATGCGCCCGAACATCGACAGCCATGACTACGAGACCAAGATGAAGGCGGTCCGCCGCTTCTTCGAGGAAGGCGACAAGGTCAAGCTGACGCTGCGCTTCCGCGGCCGCGAGATGGCGCATATGGAACTCGGCATGCAGCTCCTGAACAAGGTGCGCGAGGAGGTGGCGACCATCGCCAAGGTGGAAGCCGAGCCGAAGCTCGAAGGCCGCCAGATGATGATGGTGCTGGCGCCGCGCTAAGCAGGCTGCGCACGCTTCGCAACGCGCCGTCTGCATAGTTTCCACGGTTGTCGCGGGTTCTCACCGCAAAACCGTGAACACTTTTGCGGAACCCGCTTGGATCACGATGACGTCAGGTCTAGTCATCGCGCTAAAATCCGCCTGAATTGTGCTACAGGGCGTCCCGACGACCGGCGGGACGCCTATTCCTGGCTAGAGCTGCGATCGCCGCTAAGCTCCTCGACGATCGGATCCCAACCTTGGACACAGAATACAAACACGGGCTGGGCAACTACCAGCAGATGCGCCGGCTGGTGCTTGCCGTGCTCGTCGCGGTGCTGTTTCTGGCACTGCTGTTCGGCCAATCGACGTTCCCGCCGGACACGCCGGTGCACGAATCGATCGAGATGTTCGGCGTGCTGTTGATTTTCCTCGGCATCGTCGGGCGCCTCTGGGCGACGCTCTATATAGGCGGGCGCAAATCCTCCGAAGTGGTCACTGGCGGGCCCTATTCGATCACCCGCAACCCGCTCTACGTGTTCTCGACCGTGGCCGCCGCCGGCGTCGGCGCGCAGATCGGCTCGTTCTCCGGCATCATCCTTTTCGCGGTTCTGTGCGCTGGTGCCTTCCATATCGTCATCCTGCGCGAGGAGAAATTCCTCAAGGAAGCGCTCGGCGCGCCGTATGCCGACTATCTGGCGCGCGTGCCGCGCTTCTTCCCCAAGCTTTCGCTCTACCAGGAAGGCGACACCGGCAGCTTCAAGCCGCGCCTGCTGTTGACTACGCTGCTCGACGGACTGGTGTTCCTGATCGCGCTGCCGGCTTTCGAACTGATCGACGGCGCACAGCTGTCGGGCATGCTGCCGGTGTGGTTCAGGCTGCCCTGACCGGGGACAGTGCGTCGCACGGCCTGAGGTGTTGCGCCCGCGCCATCTTTGATCTATAGCACCGCCGTTCCAAGAAAGCCGCCCGGCAGGGCATGCCGTGGCGGTTTCATTTGCTTTTCGGGCTTTGGTCGGCCTGAAGCGAACAAGAAGCGCGATCGTGCGCCAACATTACGGAGTAGCAAAATGCCCAAGATGAAGACCAAATCGGCCGCCAAGAAGCGATTCAAGATCACAGGTACGGGTAAAGTCCTGTCGGCTGCGGCCGGCAAGCGTCACGGCATGATCAAGCGTTCCAACAAGTTCATTCGAAATGCCCGCGGCACGATGGTTCTGGCTGAACCGGATGGCAAGAAGGTCATCAAGAATTTTCTTCCGAACGGCCTCTAAGGCTTCGGTCCGGACACGCATTTGTTTTACGCAATTCCGAACGGAAAACCGCAAGGCACTTTTCCTGGAATTGCTTTTAAGGAGATCATGACATGGCACGCGTAAAAAGAGGCGTCACCTCGCACGCCAAGCACAAGAAGGTCCTGAAAGCCGCGAAAGGCTTCTACGGCCGCCGCAAGAACACCATCCGCATCGCCAAGCAGGCGGTGGAAAAATCGCTGCAGTACGCTTATCGCGACCGCAAGAACCGCAAGCGCTCGTTCCGTGCGCTGTGGATCCAGCGCATCAACGCCGCGACCCACGAGCATGGCCTGACCTATGGCCGCTTCATCGACGGTTTGAACAAGGCCGGCATCGAGATCGATCGCAAGATCCTGTCCGACATGGCCATCCACGAGCCGCAGGCTTTCGCCGCCCTGGTCGCCAAGGCCAAGGTCGCGCTCGAATATCTGAAGAACACCACGCCGAATGCTTTTGAGAGCGCTGTCGCCTAGAGCATGATGCCAAAAAGTTTCTGATTTTTTGGACAACATCATGCTCCAGGGAAATTAGCGAGGAGCGCGATCTTTTCCGAAAAGTCTGCAACTTTTCGGGATCGGGCTCCGAGCCCAGCGCTTCCCAAGCACTTTCGACACTTGATTTGGGGAACCCGCGCTGGCACGGCTGGCGCGGGTTTTTCTTATGCCTGAACTTTCACTCCAAACGTGACTTTCACGTCCAGAGCGATTTCCAACGCAGCGAGCTTGATCGTGAACGACGCAACCACTGGCCTTGATGCACTCGAAAATTCCCTGATGGCTGATATCGCCTCGGCCGCCGACGAGGCGTCGATCGAGGCCGTGCGTGTCTCGGCGCTCGGCAAGAAGGGTTCGGTCTCCGAAATGCTGAAGACGCTTGGCGCGATGGGCGCCGAGGAACGGCAGGTGAAGGGCCCGGCGATCAACGGCCTGAAGAACCGCGTCACCGATGCGCTTGCTTTGCGCAAGGCGGAATTGAAAGACGTGGCGATCGCCGCACGGCTTGCCGCCGAAAAGGTCGACGTGACGCTGCCGGTGCGGCAGTCGCCGGCCGAGCGCGGCCGCATCCATCCGATCAGCCAGGTCATCGACGAGATCGCGGCGATCTTCGGCGATCTCGGCTTTGCCATCGCCGAAGGTCCTGACATCGAGACCGACTACTATAATTTCACTGCGCTGAATTTCCCGGAAGGCCATCCGGCGCGCGAGATGCACGACACCTTCTTCTTCCAGCCGGACGAGAAGGGCGTGCGCAAGCTGTTGCGCACCCACACCTCGCCGGTGCAGATCCATACCATGGAGAAGCAGAAGCCGCCGATCCGCATCGTCATTCCCGGCAAGACCTACCGCCAGGATTCCGACGCCACCCATTCGCCTATGTTTCATCAGGTCGAGGGGCTGGTGATCGACAGGTCGGCCAACGTCGCCAACATGAAGTGGGTGCTGGAAGAGTTCTGCAAGGCCTTCTTCGAAGTGCCGCAGGTCAAGATGCGCTTCCGGCCGTCCTTCTTCCCGTTCACCGAGCCGAGCCTCGAGGTCGACATCCAGTGCGACCGCTCGCGGCCAGGCGAAGTGCGCTTCGGCGAAGGCTCCGACTGGATGGAGATCCTCGGCTGCGGCATGGTTCACCCCAACGTGCTCAGGGCCGGCGGGCTCGATCCCGACGAGTACCAGGGCTTTGCCTGGGGCATGGGCATCGACCGCATCGCCATGCTGAAATACGGCATGCCGGATCTGCGCGCCTTCTTCGACGCCGATGTGCGCTGGCTATCGCATTACGGCTTCCGGCCGCTCGACATGCCGACGCTGTTCGGAGGCCTGAGCGCGTGACGGTCCTGAAGCCTCCTGCTGCCAGCTATTACGGAACAATCCAATGAAATTCACCCTCTCCTGGCTCAAGGATCACCTTGAAACCGACGCCACGCTGGCCGAGATCGTCGAGCGGCTGACCTCGATCGGCCTCGAGGTCGAACATGTCGATGACAAGGCGGGCCTGAAGCCCTTCGTCATCGCCAAGGTGCTGACGGCGGTGCAGCATCCCGATGCCGACCGGCTGCGGGTGCTGACCGTCGATACCGGCAGCGGCAAGCCGCCGGTGCAAGTGGTGTGCGGCGCGCCGAATGCCCGCGCCGGCCTGATCGGCGCCTTCGCCGCGGCAGGTACCTATGTGCCCGGCATCGACGTGACGCTGACGGTCGGCAAGATCAGGGGCGTCGAAAGCCACGGCATGATGTGCTCCGAGCGCGAGCTGGAACTGTCCGACGAGCACAATGGCATTATCGACCTGCCAGAGGATGCGCCGGTCGGCACCAGCTTTGCCGCTTATGCGCATCTCGACGATCCGGTCATCGAGATCAATTTGACGCCGAACCGGCCCGATGCCACCAGCGTCTACGGCATCGCCAGGGATCTCGCGGCGAGCGGACTTGGCCGCCTCGTCGGCGGTGCGATCATGCCGCATGTCGGCAGCGGCATGTGCCCGGTGAAGGTGACGATCGAGGCACCGGAGCTTTGTCCCGGATTCGCGCTCAGGCTGGTCAGGGGCGTCAAGAACGGCCCCTCGCCGAAATGGCTGCAGCTGCGGCTGATCGCCATTGGGCTCAGACCGATCAGCGCGCTGGTCGACATCACCAATTACGTCACCTTCGACCGCGGCCGGCCGCTGCACGTCTTCGATGCCGCCAAGGTCGCCGGCAATCTCGTCGTGCGCCGCGCCAAGAATGGCGAAACGGTGCAGGCGCTCGACGGGCGCGAATACACGCTGACGCCGGAGATGTGCGTGATCGCGGATGACAATGGCGTCGAATCCATTGCCGGCATCATGGGTGGCGAACAGTCCGGCTGTGACGAGAACACGACGGACGTGCTGATCGAATCCGCTCTTTGGGACCCGATCACCACGGCCCGCACCGGCCGCACACTCGGCATTATCACCGACGCGCGCTACCGTTTCGAGCGCGGTGTCGATCCCGAATTCATGGTGCCGGGTATCGAGTTGGCGACGAAGCTGGTGATCGACTTCTGCGGCGGCACCCCGACGGAGACCGAGGTGGCCGGCTATGCCGGACATCAGCCGAAGATCGTTTCCCTTCCCTTGTCGGAAGTGAAGCGGCTGACCGGCATCGAGGTGCCGAAGGCGGAGAGCCTCGACATCCTGTCGCGTCTCGGCTTCCACGCGCAGGGATCGGGCTACGTCGTCGACGTGACCGTGCCCTCCTGGCGCCCCGATGTCGACGGCAAGGCCGACCTGGTCGAAGAGGTCATGCGCATCCATGGCGTCGACAATATCGCGCCGCAGCCGCTCGGCGCGCATGACGTGGTCAACGGCAAGATCCTGACGACACTGCAGATCCGCACCCGTGCCGCCAAGCGTTCACTTGCCGTGCGCGGCATGATGGAGGCCGTTACCTGGTCGTTCATTCCCGCCAGGCACGCCGAGTTGTTCGGCGGCGGCCAGACGGCGCTGAAGCTTGCCAACCCGATCGCAGCCGACATGTCCGATATGCGGCCCTCGCTCCTGCCAGGGCTGATTTCGGCCGCGCAGCGCAATGCCGACAAGGGCATCGGCGACGTTGCCTTGTTCGAGGTGTCGGGCACCTATGAAGGCGATGGCGCCGACCAGCAGCGGCGCGTCGCCGCCGGCGTGCGACGCGGCACGGCCAAGCTCGACGGCTCAGGCCGCAACTGGGCCGGCAATTCCGGCCCAGTCGGCGTGTTCGACGCCAAGGCCGATGCCATCGCCGCGCTCGAAGCCTGCGGCGCGCCGGTCGACCGGCTGCAGATCGAGGCTGGCGGACCGGCCTGGTATCATCCCGGCCGTTCCGGCACGATCAAGCTCGGGCCAAAGACCGTGCTCGGCACGTTCGGCGAGTTCCATCCGAAGACGCTGGAAGGGCTCGATGTCTCCGGACCGCTATGCGGCTTCGAGGTGTTCGTCGATGCCGTGCCCGAGCCGAAGACCAAGCCCACGAAAACCAAGCCCAGGCTGGAGCTGTCCGCTTTCCAGGCGGTGAAGCGCGACTTCGCCTTCGTCGTCGACAGGGCCGTCGAGGCCGGCACGCTGGTGCGCGCCGCACTTGCCGCCGACAAGAAGCTGATCACGGCTGTCTCGGTCTTCGATATCTTCGAAGGCGCGTCGCTTGGCGAGGGCAAGAAATCGATCGCCATCGAAGTGTCGATCCAGCCGGTCGAGAAGACACTTATCGACGAGGATTTCGAGGCGCTGGCCAGGCGCATCGTCGACAATGTCGGCAAGCAGACGGGCGGCGTGCTCAGGGCATAGAGAATTCAGGATTGCGGGCAGGTGGCGAATCGCCCTCCAAAGGGCGATGGACCATCTCTCGTATTCCGGGCTTCCCTTCGAGGTGCAACGTGCGGCGTTTCTCGACCTCGTCGCGGCTGATCCGCTGCTGGGTGAAACGCTGGCGCGAGTGCGCGAACTTGCCTTGCCGGATTGGCTGGTGGTGTCCGGCGCGCTCTACAACAGCGTCTGGAACCATCTGACCGGCAAGCCGTCGGGCTACGGCATCAGGGATGTCGACCTCTTCTATTTCGATGACTCCGACCTGTCCTATGAGGCAGAGGACGGCGTGATCCGCAGGGCGGCGGCACATTTCGAGGGACTGCCGCTGCCGGTCGAAGTGCGCAACCAGGCCCGCGTGCATCTGTGGTATCCGCAGAAGTTCGGGCAACCCTGCCCGCGCTATACGAGTGCCAGTGAATCCGTCAGCTATTTCGCCTCGAAGACGCATGCGGTCGGGGTGCGTTTCGATGCCGATGGGCAGTTGGAACTCGTGGCGCCGTTCGGGCTCGACGATCTCTTCTCGTTTCGCATCACACCGAACCGGGTGATGGATAACCGGCGGACGCATGAAACGAAGGGCAAGCGGGCAAAGGAGAACTGGCCGGAGATTAGGGTGGTGCCTTGGTGAGTGGCGGAAATTTTGAATGTCGGCGGGACAGCGCCCCCCTCTGCCCTGCCGGGCATCTCCCCCTCAAGGGGGGAGATCAGCCGCTTGGCGGTCTCAGCCTTCTTTCGACGCCGGCGATTGGCGAAAGCCGAGGTAACATCCAGTCCCCCCTTGAGGGGGAGATGTCCGGCAGGACAGAGGGGGGCGCCTCGCGCCGATCTATCTACCCATTCACCAGCGCCAGCAGCTCCTCGGTATAGCGCTTGCCCATCACCTTGTCGGGCGACAGCGCATCGCCGATCGATGCCACCTCGGCCGCGCTCAGCTCAATCCCGGCCGCCGCGGTGTTCTGCTCCAGATGGCGGATTTTTCGGGCACCCGGGATCGGCACGATGAAATCGCCCTGGTGCAGCACCCAGGCCAGCGCCAGCTGTGCCGAAGTCACGCCCTTTTCGGCCGCCATCTTATCCAGCGTGGCGATCACCTCGGCATTGGCGGCCATGGCGTCGGCCTGGAAGCGCGGCAGGCCACGGCGCCAGTCATCGTCGCTCAGGGTCTCCGGCTTGGCGATCGTGCCCGTGAGCAGGCCGCGGCCGAGCGGGCTGTAGGGCACGAAGCCGATGCCGAGTTCGCGGCAGACGGCAAAGACCTCGTCTTCCGGGTCGCGGGTCCACAGCGAATATTCGCTCTGCACCGCCGCGATCGGGTGCACCGCGTGTGCCCGTCGGATGGTGGCCGCACTCGCCTCCGACAGGCCCAGCGCCCGCACCTTGCCCTCGCGCACCAGCTCGGCCATGGCGCCGACCGTATCCTCGATCGCCACGTTCGGGTCGACGCGGTGCTGGTAGTAGAGGTCGATGACATCGGTGCCGAGCCGCTTCAGCGACGCCTCGGCAACAGCCTTGACGTGCTCGGGACGGCTGTCGACACCGGCCATGCGGTCGATGCCGGTGCCTTCCTCCAGGATCTTGAAACCGAATTTGGTCGCGATCGTCACTTTGCCGCGAACCGATTTCAGCGCCTTGCCGAGCAGGATTTCGTTCTCATAGGGTCCGTAGACTTCCGCCGTGTCGAAGAAATTGACACCAATCTCGACGGCGCGGTGCAAGGTGGCGATCGCCTCGGCTTCCGGCTGGCCGCCGTAGGCAAAGCTCATGCCCATGCAGCCAAGGCCGACCGGGAAGACTTCGAGTTCAGTTCCTAGCTTGCGAGTTTTCATCACGCATCTCCTTGTTGTGATGCGGCAGACATAACGCCTTGCAGTCCGTTCGATAATCGGCTCTTCTTCGTACGGGTCGTTCCAAGAAATAGATCAATGAACCGAGCACATCTCTCACAGCTTGCGGTGCTGGCAACCGTTGCCCAATGCGGCAGTTTTCGCGGTGCGGCCAGGGAACTGGCCATCGCGCCTTCGGCGGTGAGCCACGCGGTCTCCAGCCTGGAAGCACGGCTTGGCGTGCGCCTTTTGGCGCGCAGCACGCGCAGTGTCGCTCCGACCGAGGAAGGCGCGCAGCTGCTGGAGCGATTGCGCCCGGCGCTTTCCGAGATCGACCTGGCGCTGGAGACAGCCGTCGAGGCGCGCGACCGGCCTGCCGGAAACCTGCGGCTCAGCGTGCCACGCACGTCAGCGCATCTGGTGCTGACGCCGCGGCTCAGTGCCTTTGCGTCAGCCTATCCCGACATCGTGCTGGAGATCGTCATCGAGGATCGCTTCACCGACGTGGTGGAAGGCGGTTTCGATGCGGGTGTGCGGCTCGGCGAAAGCCTGCAGCGTGACATGATCGCGGTGCGCATCGGGCCGGACATTCGTGGCGCCGTGGTAGGCGCGCCATCCTATTTCGAGACAAGCCCCAAGCCGCGCCATCCACGCGATCTTGCCGACCATCGCTGCATCCGCTTCCGCTTCTCCAGCGGTGTCCTCTACCGCTGGGAGTTCGAGAAGGACGGCGAAGAAGTCGAGATCGCGGTGCAAGGACCGCTGATCCTCGACGAGGACCATCTGATCGCTCAGGCCGCCGTCGACGGCGCCGGCCTTGCCTTCGTCTTCGAGGAGTATGTCCGCGCGCCGCTTGCCGACGGCCGGCTGATCCGCGTCCTGGAGGACTGGTGCCCGTCCTTCGTCGGTTTTTCCGTCTACTATCCGAGCCGCCGGCAGATGCGGCCGGCGCTAAGGGCTTTCGTCGACTTCTTCAAGGTGAGCGGGTAGTCCACCCTCCCCAAGGGTGGAAGAAACCCAGCCTGGCATTCGTTCGCGTCCCATGCAGACCATCACCAACACCGCCACCCGCTATGGCTGGGCAACCATCGTCCTCCACTGGCTGATCGGGATTATCTTCATCGGCCAGTTCATGCTCGGCTTCGTCATGGTCAGGACCCAAAGCCAACGCACGGCCTTCGAATTGATCCAGCTGCACAAATCCCTGGGCTTTCTGCTGCTTGGCCTCGTCATCCTGCGTATCGCCTGGCGGCTCGGCAATCCGGCACCGCTCTTGCCGTCTTCTGTCGGCGCCTTGGAGCGTCGCTCGGCGCCGCTGGCGCATCTGGCGCTCTATGTATTCCAGCTCGCCCTGCCTCTGTCCGGATGGGCGCTGGTGTCGGTTTCGACGCTGGAAATCCCCAGCATGCCGTTCAACCTGTTCGTCATGCCCAACCTGCCGCTGCCCGAATCCGACGCCGCCGAAAGTTTTTGGGCGTCTGCGCACTGGTATCTCGCCTATGCCGGCATCGCGCTCGTTGCGCTGCATGTCTGCGCGGCCCTGCGCCACCATTTCCTGCTGCGTGACAGCGTGCTCACGCGCATGATCACGCCTTCGTCAGCCGGGGAATAGAACGGGTCTTGGTCTCGTTTGTGAGGTGAGGACGCCAGAGAGCGTTGCCTCCTAACAAGGAACAACCCAATGCGTGCGCGAATCCTCGGATTGGCGGCTGCCGCCGCCTGCCTTGCCATGCCAGTCCATGCGGCAGTCGTGCTTAGCGATGCTGCCGGCAACTATACGATCAGCCAGGCTGGTTCCGCGATCCGCTTCACCATCGGCAAGGCCGGCGGCGGCGGCTTCGACGGCGCCTTTGCCCGTTTCAAGGGCACGATCCGCATCGACAACAAGGATGTCGGTCGCTCTAAGGTCGACCTCACCATCTATCCCGAAAGTGTCGGCACCGGCCAGGGCCGCATCGATGCCTTCCTACGTTCCGACGCGGTGTTCGACGCGGCCAACAGCCCCGAAATCCAGTTCCGCTCGACCAGTGTGACCCGCACCGGCGACACGACGGCGATCGTCACCGGCCGGCTGACGGCGCGCGGCAAGACGTTTCCGGAAAAATTCACCGCCGAGCTCGACGGGTTGAAGGGTGGCACGATAAAATTCCACGTCACCGGCAAGGTGCTGCGCTCGCGCTACGGTATGGATGTCGGCACGCCGCTTTATTCCAACGTCGTCGATTTCGACATGACGCTGACGGGGAAAAGGGGCTAAGCGCGGCTGCGGTACCTGATTTCCTCGCCCACTTTCGTGGCGCGAGGAACAGAGCATCCGCATTGGCTTTTCCAGCGATTTCGGGCAAACCTCGTGGCCGGTAAAATCGACATGGAGAAGCGTGATGTTCCGATGGGGTGTGTTGTCGACGGCCAAGATCGGCCGGGAGCAATTGTTGCCGGCGATCGTCGGGGCGGAAAACGGCGTGCTCTCGGCGATCGCCAGCCGCGACCTGTCGAAGGCCAAGGCATTGGGCGACCGCTTCGGCGCGCGCCACGCCTTCGGCTCCTATGAGGACCTGCTCGCGTCCGACGAGGTCGACGGCGTCTATATCCCGCTGCCGACCTCGCAGCACGTCGAATGGACGGCCAAAGCCATCGAAGCCGGCAAGCATGTACTGGTCGAAAAACCGCTGGCGCTCGACGCCAAGGACATCGCGCCCCTGATCAAGCTGCGCGACGCCAGGAAGGTGCTGGTCTGCGAAGCCTTCATGGTCATCTACCATCCGCAATGGATCAAGGTGCGTGATCTCATCGCCAGCGGCGGCATCGGCCGGCTACGCCATGTGCAGGGCGCTTTCTCCTACTACAATGTCGACCCCAACAACATGCGCAACAAGCTCGATCTGGGCGGCGGCGCGCTGCCCGACATCGGCGTCTACCCGACCGTGTCGACGCGCTTTTCGACCGGCAAGGAGCCGTTGCGCGTGCAGGCGACGATCGAGCGCGACAAGACATTCGGAACCGATATCTATTCCTCGATCCGCGCCGATTTCGGCGATTTCGAACTGTCCTTCTATTTGTCGACCCAGATGGCGGCACGCCAGGTGATGGTGTTCCACGGTGAGAAGGGTTTCATCGAAGTGTTCTCGCCCTTCAATGCCGGGCTCTACGACCATCACCGCGTCGAACTGCACAACCAGAACCACACCGAGGCGCAGGTGTTCCGCTTCCCCGGCACACAGCAATACAGGCTCGAGGTCGAGACCTTCGCGCGGGCAGCACTTGGCGGCAAGGAGCGGGTCTTCACGCTGGAAGAATCCGTGCTCAACCAGAAAGTCATCGACGCCATCTTCCGCGCCGGAGACACAGGCGGGTGGGAGACCGTCTGAGCCATTGTTTGACGCAATTCCCTAGGGGAAGCGCTACGCGCTTTTCCCGGGAAAAACCGCCTCACACTTTTCCTGGAATTGCTTGCTTAGCCGGTTAACTGAGAGGAAAAATGGCTGACGACGCGGATGTGATCATTGTCGGCGCCGGCCTTGCCGGGCTGGTTGCCGCCGCCGAGCTTGCCGAGGCCGGCAAGAAAATCATCATCGTCGACCAGGAGCCGGAGCAATCGTTGGGCGGTCAGGCGTTCTGGTCGTTCGGCGGGCTTTTCCTCGTCGATTCACCGGAGCAGCGGCGCATGCGCATCCGCGACTCCCATGATCTGGCGCTCGAGGACTGGATGGGCACCGCCGCTTTCGACCGGCCGGAAGACCACTGGCCGCGCAAATGGGCCGAGGCCTATGTCGGCTTTGCCGCCGGCGAGAAGCGCTCCTGGCTGATCGAGCGCGGCCTGAAGTTCTTTCCAGTCGTCGGCTGGGCCGAACGCGGCGGCGGCAACGCCATCGGCCACGGCAATTCGGTGCCGCGCTTCCACGTCACCTGGGGGACCGGCCCCGGCGTGCTCGACCCTTTCGTGCAGCGCGTGCGCGAGGCGCAAAAGCGTGGATTGGTCGACTTCAGGTTCCGCCATCGGGTCAATGCGTTGACGCGGACGGGGGCAGCCGTGACCGGCGTACAGGGCGATATCCTGCAGCCGAGCACTGCCGAGCGTGGCCACAAGAGCTCGCGCGAGGTCTCAGGCGACTTCGAGCTTCATGCCCAAGCCGTAATCGTCGCCTCCGGCGGCATCGGCGCCAACCACCGGCTGGTGCGGGAAAACTGGCCCAAGCGGCTGGGCAACGCGCCGAAGCGCATGATCACCGGCGTGCCGGACCATGTCGATGGGCGCATGCTGGCCATATCGGAACAGGCCGGCGGCTCGATCATCAACCGCGACCGGATGTGGCACTATGTCGAGGGCATCAAGAACTGGGCGCCGATCTGGACCGATCACGCGATCCGCATCCTGCCCGGCCCGTCCTCGCTGTGGCTCGATGCGCGTGGGAAACGCCTGCCGGTGCCGCTCTATCCCGGCTTCGACACGCTGGGCACGCTCAGCCACATCATGAGCACCGGCTTCGACTATTCCTGGTTCATCCTGACGAAGAAAATCATCCAGAAGGAGTTCGCGCTGTCGGGTTCCGAACAGAACCCCGATTTGACGGGAAAAAGCTGGCGCCAGGTGCTCGGCCGCGCCACGTCGGGCATCCCCGGCCCCGTCAAGGCGTTCATGGAAAAGGGCGAGGACTTCATCGTCGAGACCGAATTGCCAAAACTTGTCGCCAGCATGAACGCGCTGGCCGGCGAACCGCTGCTCGATGTGGCAGGGGTCGAGCGCGAGATCCGCGCCCGCGACAGGCAACTCGACAATCCGTTCTCCAAGGACATGCAGATCACCGCGCTGCGCGGCGCCCGTGCCTATCTCGGCGACCGGCTGATCCGCACGGCAAAGCCGCACAAGATGCTCGACCCCGCGAACGGACCGCTGATCGCGGTGCGCCTCAACATCCTGACCCGCAAGACGCTGGGCGGCCTGCAGACCGATCTCGACAGCCGCGTGCTCGGACCCGACGGTCAGCCTGTGCCGGGCCTCTATGCCGTCGGCGAAGCCGCCGGTTTCGGCGGCGGCGGCGTGCATGGTTACGCGGCGCTCGAAGGCACGTTCCTGGGTGGCTGCATTTTCTCGGGGCGCAGTGCGGGAAGGGCGGCGGCGCGGTCGGTGACATGAGACGGCAGCGGCTTGCCCGCGCTCGGCCGAGCCGTTGCCATCGACGAACTGCAGTCTAGGAAAGTTTTGGCGCGCCCGAAGAGATTCGAACTCCTGACCCCCAGATTCGTAGTCTGGTGCTCTATCCAGCTGAGCTACGGGCGCGCATCAGGCCATGTTTTCGACGGCCCCGCGATCCGGTCCGAAAGACCGGCCGCGAATGTGTGCAGTTCCCTAACGACTGAATTTACGAAAAGCAAGCCGATCCGGCAAAAGTTTTGTCGCAAGCCTGTCACGCGGCGATGCCGGCGCCGATCCCGCCACTTCGAGCCGCTGTGGGGCCGGCCTAAATCCAGACAGCGGACGATCGGGAACGATTGGGGAGAGCGGCGACGGGGGAAGGCACAGCACGAAACCCTCAGGCCGGGCGGCGCAGGCCACCACGGGCTTGGTCGAGCCGCACCGGCTGGTCGGGGATGGTGACGGCGAATGTGGTGCGCCCGCCGATCGATTCGACCAATTCCACCGTGCCGCCATGCGCCCGGATCAGTTCGTGCGCGATCGCAAGGCCAAGGCCGGTGCCGCCGCTGCGCGCCGAGCCGCGAAAGGCCGCGAACAGATTTTCGCGCGCCTTCGGCGGCAGGCCGGGACCGGTGTCGGTGACGGCGATGCGGCTGACACTGCCCATGCGCTCGGCCGAGACCGCCAACCGCCGCACCACGGCGCTTTCGGTTTCGGCCGCCATCGCCTGCACCGAGTTGCGGCAAAGATTGGTGAGCACCCGGAAGAGCTGGTCGGAATCGGCATCCACCTCGAAAGCCATCTCGACGGCGTTGATGAACTCGATGCCCTCCTCGATGTCGAGCAGGCCGTGCACGTCCTCGACCAGTTGGCGCAGCCTCACCCTGCGGCGCGAAGGCGGCGGCTCCTGCGCGCGGCCGTAATGAAGCACGCCCTCCGAATAGGAGACGGCGCGGTCGAGCGCGCGCAACAGTTTTGGCGCGAAGGCCTGCACGGTCGGATCCTTGACCTGGCGCAGGCGGTCCGACATCAGCTGGGCCGAGGCCAGGATGTTGCGCATGTCGTGGTTGATCTTCGATACCGCCAAGCCGAGGTCGGCAAGGTGCTTTTGCTCGGCCAGCATCTTTTGCAGCCGCTCCTGCATCTGCGACAGTTCGCGCTCGGCCACGCCGATCTCGTCGGCGCGGTCGGCGGGGTGAATGATCCGCCCGGGATCGTCGGGGGCCTCGGAAAAGGACAGCATCGAGCGCGTCATGGTGCGGATCGGGCCGATCATGATCAGGTCGATCGCGGCATAGACCAGCATGGCCGTGAACAGCGAGATCAGGAGCGAGACGAAGGCGACGTTGCGCGAGTAGATGAGCATGGCCTTGCGCAGGGAATAGTCCGGCATGATCAGCTCGAACTCCTTGTCGCTGTCGCCGACCGGTCCGAAAACGCGCAGCATCCTGTCGCCGCCGAAAAACAGCGTGTCCAGCGCGCCGGTCATACCCTTGACCATGCCGACGCTGGCGAGATCAATGTGTTCGTCGACCTGCGGCGGCATGTCGGCCACCACCAGAAGCCGCGAGACGCCGCCGTCGCGCACCGCGATCGCCTTGGCGCCGATGGCCATCAGCACGTCATTCTGGGCCGTGCGCGACAGCGACGTCGAATCGCCCTGCACCAGCACGATCGACACGGCGGCGGCCGTGCTCAGTCTCTCCTTGAGCCAGCTCAGCCTGTAGCTGGCGATCCAGGGCAGGAAGATCAGCACTTCGGCCAGCAGCACGAAAACGATGGTGAGCAGCAGCAGTTTGGTCGACAGGCCGCGCGACAGGGGTACCGTGCGGACAGCGGCTGGCGCCGTTCCGGTCCCTTCCCCTGCTTGGCTGGCTTCGCTCATGCGACTCGATCTTCACAATCACTTGATCAGCCAAGATTAGGCGATTACGGCTTTTTTGCCAATTTCTCCCTTGGTCGGAAAAATAGATGCTCCAAAAGAGGTGCGTCTTTAGCGCGCCGACGCCGGATTGACTTCCAAAACCCTTCTTTCTATAAGCCCGCTCACGCTCGGGCCATTCGTCCCGGCGCGGTTTCGATCGCGCCAAAGCCGGCCCGGCAAAGCTCCTGTTACAAAGTGACAGAATCAAGAAGGGCCGCACCCCGCGGTATTAAAACAAATGAAGCGTACCTACCAACCGTCCAAACTCGTCCGCAAACGCCGGCACGGCTTCCGTGCCCGCATGGCCACCAAGGGTGGTCGTGGCGTCGTCGCAGCTCGCCGCAACCGCGGCCGCAAGCGGCTCAGCGCCTAAGCGAGACGAGATCGTTGCCCGCAACCGGCAAGCCAGTGGGGCAAAATCCCAAGCGGCTTCTGAACCGCGCGGAATTCCTGGCCGTCCGTCGTGGTGAAAAGCGACGCGGACGGTTTTTCCTCGTCGAGGTCCTTGACCGCGGCGACGGCGGGGTGCCGCGCGTCGGCTACACCGTCACCAAGAAGGTCGGCAACGCTGTTGTGCGCAACCGCGTCAGGCGGCGGCTGAAAGAGGCCGTCCGCGTCCATGCGGCAGATGACATGGTGCCCGGCAATGATTATGTCATCGTCGGGCGCGATGATGCGCTGCGCGCGCCTTTCGGCCAGTTGAAGGCCGAACTCTCCCGCCGACTTCGCGGAACACGATAGGCCAAGGGCTCTCGATGGAAAACAACCGGAACTTCTTCATCACCATCGCATTGTCGGTGCTGATCCTGGCGGTATGGCAGTATTTCTACGTGCTGCCGCGCAGCGAAGCCCAGCGCGAGGCCGCCAAGGTCGAGCAGCAGCGCGTCGAGGAGCAGAAGAAGGCGGCAGAAGCGGCCAATCCGGGCGCATCGACGCCGGCCCCAGGCACTACCGCCCCGGGCGCCATTCCCAATGCCCCCGGCGGTGACGTCGTCACCGCGGCCAGCCGCGACCAGGCGCTGGCGGTATCCAAACGCGTCAAGATCGACACGCCGAGCCTCGAGGGCTCGATCAATTTGACCGGCGCGCGGCTCGATGACCTCAAGCTCAAGCACTACACCGAGACCGTCGACAAGAATTCGCCCGAGATCGAGCTGCTCAACCCGCAGGCTCTGCCCACGGGCTATTTCGCCGAGATCGGCTTTGTCGGCAACGACAAGACCGGCGCGGTGCCGGGTGCCGAAACGGTGTGGAGCGTGGACGGCAATCCGACGCTGACCCCGTCGACGCCGGTGACGCTCACCTACACCAACGACAAGGGCCTGACCTTCAAGCGCACCTTCTCCGTCGACGTCAACTACATGTTCACGGTGTCGGACACGGTGCAGAATTCCGGCTCGAGCGCGGTTTCGCTGTTCAATTACGGCCGCGTCACGCGCTACGACAAGCCGGCCGTCGCCAGCACCTATGTGCTGCATGAAGGCCTCATCGGCTTCACCGGCGCCGAAGGCCTGCAGGAACACAAATACGCGTCGGTCGAGAAGGACAAGCAGTACCAGCCCGGCAAGTCGACCGATGGCTGGCTCGGCATCACCGACAAATACTGGGCCGTCACGCTGGTGCCGACCGAGAAGCAGCCGTTCCAGCCGCGCTTTGCCTATTTCGAGGACGGCCGCCACCGCTACCAGTCCGACTTCCTGACCGACCCGATCAATGTCGAGGCCGGCCAGTCGGCGACCGTCGAGACCGAGGTGTTCGCCGGTGCCAAGGAAGTCGCCAAGATCAACGCCTATGCCGAAGACCGCCACATCAAGCGGTTCGACCTGCTGATCGACTGGGGCTGGTTCCACTTCATCACCAAGCCGATGTTCTGGCTGATCGACACGCTCTACAAATTCCTCGGCAATTTCGGCCTGGCGATTCTCGCCACCACCGTCATCGTCAAGGCGCTGTTCTTCCCGCTTGCCAACAAGTCCTACGCGTCGATGGCGAACATGAAGAAGGTGCAGCCCAAGATGCTCGAGATCCGCGAGAAATACGCGGACGACAAGATGAAGCAGCAGCAGGCGATGATGGAGCTGTACAAGACCGAGAAGATCAATCCGCTCGCCGGCTGCTGGCCGGTGGCGCTGCAGATTCCGGTCTTCTTCTCGCTCTACAAGGTGCTCTACATCACCATCGAGATGCGCCACGCGCCGTTCTTCGGCTGGATCCAGGATCTGGCCGCGCCCGATCCGACATCGATCTTCAACCTTTTCGGGCTGGTGCCGGTCACGCTGCCGCACATGCTGATGATCGGCGTCTGGCCGCTGATCATGGGCGTCACCATGTTCCTGCAGATGCGCATGAACCCGACGCCGCCGGATCCGACGCAGGCCGCGATCTTCACCTGGATGCCCGTCATCTTCACCTTCATGATGGCCGGGTTCCCGGCGGGTCTGGTCATCTACTGGGCCTGGAACAACACGCTGTCGATCCTGCAGCAGGGCGTGATCATGAAGCGCCAGGGCGCCAAGATCGAGCTGTGGGACAATCTGGTGGCGCTGTTCCGCAAGAAACCCTCGCCGGCGGAATAGCCGGCGCCTCTTTGGTAAAAGAGCCCCCCGCAGGCTGAACCGTAAAGTGGGCGGTTTAGACAGGGGCGGATTTGGCGGCTGGGTCCTGTGTTCCACAGGGCTCAGCCTTTTACAGCGTGTCGCGCGAATAGGATTCGCCCGCGCTGCTGTAAACTTCTGATTTTATACATGTCGTTATCCCGGAACCGAGGACACTTCCGGGCGACATGCACTAGTTTCAGTGATGCAGCGTGCGATGCCGTGATCCGGCACGCGATAGGGACCAGGGACCGAACCGGCATTTTCGTGGCCTCCCGTCATTGCTGGCGAACCAGCCGAACCTCGCTGCTGCCGGATTGCCCCCATGGAACTTATCCTGCGTTCAAGAGTTCGCGCAAAAGGCTTCCTAAAGCTCCCGCGTGGGAGGATCCGGTCGACGCGCCTGTCCAAATTCAAGGCAGTGCAGCGGATCGACCTCATCATGCTACTTGCAGCGAGGCATTCCGATGAGCAGCAACATTCACCCAAAGACACGCAAGCCCTCCGACAAGGATTTGAAGCAGAATCCGGGAATTGGCGCCTCCAGGGGCACGATCAAGGGTGGCAATCTTCTCGACGAGGACGAGGAACTGGACGGCGAGAATACTTTCAAGGGAGATGTCGATAACGACACCACGCCGCAAGGCGGGGTCAATCCCCGGCAGACCGGGCGAACCAACGAATAGGAGCCTGGCACGACCGGCGTCGAACGTGCAGAGGATCGCCCTGATTGGAGGCTGTCATGCTGGATTTCGAGCACGCCAGGCATCGGATGGTGGAGGCGCACATCGCGCGCCGCGGTGTGCATGACAAGCGGGTTCTGAATGCGTTGCGCCGGGTCGCGCGGGAGCAATTCGTCGACGAGGGTTTTGAGGAATTCGCTTATGAGGACAGCCCGCTGCCGATAGGCAGCGGACAGACGATCTCGCAACCCTTCATCGTGGCGAAAATGGCTGAAATGGCCGAGATCGAGGCGACCGACCGCGTGCTGGAAATCGGCACCGGCTCGGGCTACGCGGCAGCCGTACTGGCCGAACTTGCTGAACACGTCTTCACCGTCGAGCGGCACCGATCGCTCGCGCAACAGGCGGAGCGGCGGCTCAATGCCGCCGGTTACCGGAACATCGAGGTCAGGGTCGGCGACGGCACGAAAGGCTGGCAGGAAAAGGCACCCTTCGACGCTATCGTCGTCGCGGCCGCCGGCAAGTCCATTCCCCTTAGCTTGCAGGAGCAGTTGGAGATCGGCGGCAGGCTGATCATTCCGGTCGGTGAGGATCCTTACTCGCAGCGCCTCGTTCGCCTCACGCGGATTGCGGCAAACAAGTTCGAGGAGGAGGATCTCGGTGGTGTCATGTTCGTGCCGTTGATCGGCGAGCATGGCGGGCACGAGGAAAACGCGCCGTCGGCGCGCGAGTTACGCCCTCCTTCATTGCCGCGGCAAATCGCGCGGGCGGCCGAAGATTTGCCGCCGATCGACGATCCGGCCTTCGGCGCAATGTTCGACCGGTTCGGCAGCCGGCGCGTCGTCCTGCTCGGGGAAGCCAGCCACGGCACTTCGGAATTCTATCGTGCCCGCGCGGCTGTCACCCGACGCCTCCTCCAGCGACACGGGTTCACCATCGTGGCCGTCGAGGCGGACTGGCCGGATGCAGCACAGATCAACCGGTATGTGCGCGCAGAGGAACGGCAGTCGGAGGCGCAGCCGTTCTTCCAGCGCTTCCCGACCTGGATGTGGCGCAACACCGAGATGTCCGAATTCGTCGGCTGGCTGCGTGAGTACAATCGGGACTTGCCCGATCACGCGAAGGCAGGCTTCTACGGACTCGATCTCTACAATATGAGCGGCTCTATCGCCACGGTGCTTGCCTACCTAGACAAGGTCGATCCCGAAGCGGCCGCCGTAGCGCGCGAGCGCTATGGCTGTCTGATGCCCTGGCAGAACGAGCCCACCACCTACGGGCGCGCGGCGCTGCGGCCGGGCTACAGAACCTGCGAAGAGGCCGTTGTGCGACAGTGCATGGATCTGTTCGAGCGATCCATGGCCGAAGGCGACGGCGCTCTGCTCGACGCCAAACAGAGTGCACGTCTGGTCGCATCGGCCGAGCGGTACTACCGCGTGATGTATTATGGCGGCGCCGAGACCTGGAATCTCCGCGATCGGCACATGTTCGAAACGCTCGATCAGCTTCTCGAAGCGCATGGACCGGATTCGAAGGCCGTGGTGTGGGCGCATAACTCGCATATCGGCGACGCGCGGCATACCGTCATGGGTACCGTCCGCGACGAGTTGAACATCGGCCAGCTCTGCCGGGAACGCTTCGGTGCGCGGACGGCGCTGATCGGTTTCGGAACAGATACCGGTACTGTCGCCTGTGCCTCGGATTGGGGCGGCGAGATGGAGGTGAAGGACGTGAATCCTTCGCTGCCGAACAGCTTCGAGCGACTGTGTCACGACAGCGGCAAACCATCGTTCCTGCTGGATTTTGGGCGCCATGGCCAGCTCGGCGACGATCTGGCGGCGCCGAGGCCGGAACGCTATATCGGCGTCATCTACCGGCCGGAGACCGAACGGCTCAGCCATTACATGGACTCGTCCGTCTCCCGCCAATTCGACGCCTTCGTCTGGTTCGATCGAACGTCCGCTGTTACGCCGCTCAGCATGTCGGCCGACAGCACCGGCAAGGTACCGGATACATTTCCGTTCGGCATCTGAATGTCCGGAACTCGATGCCAGTGCATTGGCGGGTCAGACTGTCCTCAACCGCACGGCCTGTCGAAAGCGCCTGGCTCGTCCGGGCTTTTTCTCTGGGGCGGGCATCCGTTCACGTTCCCGTGATCGGCGAAACTGAAAGCGCTCGCGCGGCGTGACTGCTTGTGCGTTTCCAAAGGCTATCAATTCCGATCAGCCCTCACCCGGAGGAAGACCACATGCGCTTGCCCACATTCAGGACCATCGCCATATCAGCCCTTGTCGCCGGCATGGCGATTTCCGCTCCCGCCTATGCCAAGAACCCGAATGTCGGCGGCGCGCCGATGTACGCCACCAAGAACATCGTCGAGAACGCGGTCAAGTCGAAGGACCACACGACGCTGGTCGCCGCCGTCAAGGCGGCCGGCCTGGTCGACACGCTGCAGGGCGCTGGCCCCTTCACCGTCTTTGCCCCGACCAACGAAGCCTTCTCGGCACTGCCGAGCGGCACGGTCGACACGCTGCTCAAGCCCGAGAACAAGGACAAGCTCACCAAGGTGCTGACCGCACATGTCGTGGCCGGCAAGATTTCAGGCGCCGAGATGATGGAGAAGGCCAAGGCGATGGGCGGCAAATACGAGATGAAGACCGTCTCGGGCGACACGCTCACCGCCGAGATCAAGAAAGGCAAGCTCTACATCATGGACGAGTCCGGCGGCGAGGCGAAGGTGACGATCGCCGACGTAAACCAGTCGAACGGCGTCATCCACGTCGTCAACAAGGTTCTGTTGCCGAAGTAGCGGCTTCCGGCGAAAAGGCGGGGATGGCGGATCGTTGGGGCTTTCTCGGTCCGCCATCCCCGCCTCATGACGAGGTGCCATGTTTCTTGGAAAGCCCTGTCGGCGAGGCCGGGGTCCTGTCGTCCCTCATACCTTCGTGCTGCCGCCCGGAGCGTCGAACGTTCAGGTCTATCAGGGCAGTGGTTTCGACAGGCGCGCTATCCAACCCGATCGTGATCCGCCACGGCAACAAATCAGCTTGTCCGCCACGGAAGACTCGCTCCCCGGCCGATTGGTGCTATAGGGCGGATCACGCTATTTTGAGCAGGCGCCTCCGGTCACGGATGCGCCTGTCTGCCAGTTCCCGGACGAAACCACATGAACGGACCCAACCCCGGCATCAAGCACCCGATCCCGATGCACACGCGCGTCGGCTTCCTGAAACCGCTGGTGACAGCGCCGAATATCGAGATCGGCGACTTCACCTATTATGACGACCCGGACGGGCCGGACAAATTCGCCGAAAAATGCGTGCTGCATCACTATACCTTCATCGGCGACAAGCTCATCATCGGCAAATTCTGCGCCATCGCCGAAGGCGCACGCTTCATCATGAACGGCGCCAACCACGCCATGTCCGGCTTTTCGACCTATCCGTTCAACATTTTCGGTCATGGCTGGGAAAACGGTTTTGACCCGGCGACGTGGTCGAAGGAAGTGCGCGGCGACACCGTGGTCGGCAGCGATGTCTGGATCGGCATGGAGGCGGTGATCCTGCCCGGCGTGGAAATAGGCCATGGCGCCATCGTCGCCGCCAAATCGGTGGTGACGCACGATGTGCCGCCCTATGCGATCGTCGCCGGCAACGCGGCGAAAGTGGTCAAGATGCGTTTCGACGACAGGACGATCCGGCGGCTGCTGGCGGTGGCATGGTGGGACTGGCCGGTGGACAAGATCGGCCGCAACCTCGACGCCATCAGGGGCGCCGATATCTCTCTTCTGGAGGCAGCAGCTTGAACGTTCCAAACAGCACCGCGATCGGCACCGACCTGTTCACGCGCGGGTGGATCTTCATCCGTGGTGTGCCGGCCATGAAGTTCCTGCCGCCGGAAGGGCCGCCCGAAATCGCCTTTGCCGGCCGCTCCAATGTCGGCAAGTCGTCGCTGATCAATGCGCTGGTCAACCAGAAGGGGCTGGCGCGCACCTCCAACACGCCAGGGCGCACGCAGGAGCTCAACTATTTCGTGCCGGACGGGTTTTCCGGCGAGGGCGCCGACCTGCCGCCAATGGCACTGGTCGACATGCCGGGCTACGGCTATGCCACCGCGCCCAAGGAGAAGGTCGACGAGTGGACGAAGCTGGTCTTCGATTATCTCAAGGGCCGGGTCACGCTGAAGCGGGTCTACGTGCTGATCGATGCCCGCCACGGCATCAAGGCCAAGGACGACGAGGTGCTGTCGCTGCTCGACAAGGCGGCGGTGTCCTACCAGATCGTGCTGACCAAGACCGACAAGATCAAGGCCGCCGGCGTGCCGCGGCTGATCGAGGAGACCCTGGCAAAGATCAAGAAGCGTCCCGCTGCGTTTCCGTTCGTGCTGGCGACCTCATCGGAAAAAGGCGAAGGCCTCGAGGAATTGCAGGCCGCGATCGTGCTTGCGGCCAATGGCGGCTAGTCGTCCTACGCGATCCGTTGACCGCGCCCTGGCAATCCGTCAACATCGCAATGCCGTTCGAGGGCAACCGGATGCGTATCGTTTTTCGTTGTGATCCCGCGCTTGCCGAAATGCTGCCCCGGCCGGTTCCCGCGCGCGGCGTCCTGCCCGACTGGCTCCGCAAGATGCCTCCGAAAGCCTATTCGGAAATCCACGGGCGAGAGATCAGGACGGTAAAACAGTGTCCGCCCTTCGTCGATGCCATGACGCATGGCTTCATGATCCTGCTGCCATGCGACGTGACCGTTGAGAACGGAGCCTTCGAATGGCGGTGGGACATCGCCGAGCCGTCAACGAAGGGCCACCCGCGTTCGCCGCTCAGCTTCCATGTCGCTGAACAGCTCGCCGGCGCACCGTTATCGAATGGGCTGGCAGCCATAAAATTCAACAGTTTCTGGACGATCGAGCTGGAGGAAGGCTGGTCCCTCTTCGCCACCCATCCGGTCAGCCGCGATGATCTTCCTTTCCGCCTGGTGACTGGTGTCGTCGATTCAGATCACTTCCAGGACGCCGGCATCAATTTCCCGGCGATTTGGACCGACCAGGGTTTCTCCGGCGTGCTGGCGAAGGGCACACCGGTTGCGCAATGCTTTCCCGTGCCGCGCGCCGCGCCCGAACTTGTCTTCGAAAGCTTCGATGCCGTGCGCAAGGCCTCCTATGAAAAAACCGTCGCCGATGTTCTTGCCGAACCCGGCGTCTACCGGAAGCAGTTTCGCGTAAAGCGCGCCCGCTAACCTGCAAGCAAGCCCTTCAACGTTTCGCGATCGATCCAAAGCTTGCCGTGCGGCGCTGACGTCAGGGCCATCGCGATGATGCCGAAGGTTGTGGCGCGCTGCTCGTAGGCCGTTCGATAGGCCTCGATCGCGGCGTCCATGTCGCCCGCTTCCTGAAGCACTACCCCCAGATTGACCGCCGCCTCGGCGTTGTCGGGGCGTATCTCCAGCGCTTTGCGATAGGCGGCCGCTGCCCCCGCATGATCATGCAGATCCTGCCTGACAAGGGCGAGATCGAACCACGCCGATGCAGGCGCGTCTCCCTTTACGGCCTGCTCCAGCAAAGGTGCCGCGTCGGCGGGCATTCCGTCCTCGAACAGCATGCGGCCCAAACGCGCCGCCGCCTCCGCCGACAAGGGATCGGCAAGTGTCACCTGTCGCCATGCCTCGAGCGCTTGGATCCGATCGCCTGTCTCATCAAGTGTTCGCGCCCGCTCGATGAGCACAGCGGCGCCAGGCGCCAATTCGGCCGCGCGTGAGAAATGGAACAACGCTTGGTCGAGGTCCCGTGCCGCCCGCGCCAAGCGGCCGGCGAGCAATTGAGCGGATGCGTTGTCAGCCCGGATCGCCAGACTTGCCTGAATATGGGAGCGGCCTCCCAATATCTCTCCCTTGGCGAAAAGAACGGCAGCCATAAGGTGGTTGAGGGCAGGGTCGTCCGCCGTCTGGCGAAGAGCCTCCTCGCAAAGCAGCCGTGCCTGCTCGTGGCGACCGGCGTTGAAGTCCGCCACGATGCGTCGCATCTCATTCTGGAGCTTCGGAACGCCCATCCCGATCTGCCTTCACACTCGCGAACGAGAACCATTCCCGCGGAATGATCGGTTCTACCCAAATCCAAACGTTGAGGCTCAGCGCCTTGAGGTCAAGCCGGCCTCCGCAAAAAAATGGACGGCCGTTTCGGAGAGTCCTGTCAGGATGAGTGTAAGGTCTTTTCTCCCTCTGCCAGCCTTTCGGTGCCGTAGGCTTTCAGAAACAGGTCGACGCCCGACCTGACGATGTGGTCGATCTCGTCCTGGGGCGGGGCTTTGGTGCGGTAGGCGAAGATGCACTGCCGGAAAAGACCGGCCAGGCACAATTCGGTGAACTGATAGGCGGCGAGGTCGACATCTTCGATCTCGAGCAGGCCGCGTTCGATGGCGGCATTGAGGAATGTCACGACCCTGTCATGGCCGCGCTTGGGCCCGCGTTCATAAAAACGTGCGCCCATGTCCGGTATCCTGTCGGAGGCGCCGATTACCGTACGCTGCGCCTGGATGACCCTGGCCGAGGTGATCTTCATGGACAGCACCTTGCCGAACTTGATCAGCGTCTGGCGCAGGTCGTCGGCGTGGTCGAGCATGTCGTACATGTTCTTGAAGATGGTGCCGCGCTCTTCCTCGATCAGCGCCTCGAACAGCTCTTCCTTGTTGGCGAAGTAGACATAGATGGTGCCCTTGGAGACGCCAGCCTCGCGCGTGATGTCGTTCATCGAGGCGGCCTCGAAGCCCTTTTCAATGAAGACACGACGGGCGCCGTCGATGATCTGGCTGCGCTTGACCGGGTCCTGTCCAGCCGCCGGCCTGCCGCGGCGCAGACCTTCCAGCAGGTCTTCGCACGGGTCGGTCTCGGCGTTGCCCACAGTCTCACCCATATAAGTCGCACCTCGAAATAATTCGAACCAACCGGTTCGATTTCCTCTTGATATGGTCCTCTTTACGCGCTATGTCAACGGCCAGATCGAACCGAACGGTTCAGTATTATAACATTAGAGAGATGTCATGTCCTCGAACACGCCCGCCACCGCCGAAGTCCGCCCTTTTCCCAACGCCAAGGTTGCCCCGGCGACGGAAGCGCCCGATGTGCATGTCCAGCCGGCTGTCGCACCGCCGCCGGAGGCTGAAGCTCCGGCCAAGAAGAAGCGCTCGGTGCGCTCCTTCCTGCTGCCGATCATCGGCCTTGCCCTTTTGAGCGGCGGCGCCTGGTACGGCTATGACTACTGGACAACGGGCCGCTTCATGATCTCGACTGACGATGCTTATGTCCAGGCCGACATGTCGTTCGTCTCGCCAAAAATTTCCGGCTATGTCGATCAGATCCTGGTCAGCGAGAACCAGCAGGTCAAGGCCGGCGATCCGCTGCTGACGATCGATGCCGGCGACTACAAGATCGCCGTTGCCCAGGCCGAGGCGCAGATCGCCACACTGGCCAAGACACTCGACCGCATCGACGCGCAGACCAAGGCCGCGCAGGCCTCCCTGCAGCAGGCACAGGCGCAGAAGGTCGCCGACCAGGCCGCCGCCGACAATGCCGGCCGTGCCCAGCAGC
>NZ_JAPYKP010000041.1:0-40799 GCF_037179725.1 Mesorhizobium sp. Cs1321R2N1
CCGGAGGGCGATCCGTGTGGACTTCGCGCCGTGGCGGCGCTCCTGCTGGTCACCGCCTTCGCCTTCTCCTTCGGGCCGACCGGCGGCAGGATAGCAGACGGTTTCAGCGCACACGGCACGCTCGACACCGTGCCGCCGCGCATCGACGCCTGGGTGACGCCGCCGGCCTATACCGGCAAGCCGCCGATCTTCTTGACCGCTGATGCCAACCAGGCGACGCCGACCTTCACCATTCCGGAAGGCAGCGATGTCTCGCTGCGTGTGACCGGTGGATCGGGCGAGGAAACGCTTGCCTATGCCGACAAGGACGGCAACGCGCGCGCCATCGACCCGCAAGCCGTCGCCAAGCCGGCGGCAAGCCCGGCGGTGCCGGCCCCCGCCTCATCCTCGAAGATACGCCAGTTCATCGGCAAGCTGACCGGCGACGGCACGCTGACGCTGAAGTCGGGCGACGACCAGCTTGCCCGCTGGGCCTTTGCCGTGCTGCCGGACAAGCCGCCGCGGATCCGCTTCGTCGGCGAGCCCAAGCGCGCCGCCAACGGCGCCTTCGAGCTCAATTACCAGATCGACGACGACTACGGCGCGGCGACGGCCAAGGCGGTGTTCGCGCTGGCCGATCCGCAGGCGCCAGATGCGCATCCGCTCTATGGTCCGCCTGACATGCCGCTGACGCTGCCGCGCCGCGGCGGCAAGGCGAATGCCGCCCGCACCACGAAGGATCTGACCGAGCATGTCTGGGCCGGCGGCAGCATCAAGCTGACGCTGGTCGCCACCGACGACGCCGGACACACCGCGTCCAGCGAGACAAAGACGCTGGTGATGCCCGAGCGGCCGTTCGCCAACCCGCTGGCGCGCGCCGTGATCGAACAGCGCCGTCTGCTCGCACTCGACGCCAATGCCAAGCCGCGCGTGCTCGACCTGATGGACGCCATCACGCTGCGGCCCGAAGACACGTTCGACAACATGTCCCACTACCTCGCCATCATGAGCGCGATGAGCCGGCTGAAACTGGCCGGCAACGACGATCAGCTGCGCAGTGAGGTCGCTTATCTCTGGGAGATCGCGCTCGGCATCGAGGAGGGCAACCTGTCGGCCGCCGAAAAGCGGCTGCGCCAGGCGCAGCAGGCGCTGCAGGACGCCATCAAGAACGGCGCCAGCGACGCCGAGATCGAGAAGGCGATGAAGGAACTGCGCGAGGCGATGAACCAGTTCCTGCAGGAATTCGCCGAACGCGCCAAGCAGAACCCGAACGCGCCGCAAATGCAGCAGAACGGCCAGGAACTGCGGCAGAGCGATATCGACCGCATGATGGACCAGATCGAGAACCTGGCCAAGTCGGGCGATCGCGACAAGGCGCAGCAATTGCTGTCGCAGCTGCAGGACATGATGAACAATCTCCAGGCCGGCCGCCAGCAGCAGGGCGGTGAGCAGGACAGCCAGATGCGCCAGCAGATGGACAAGCTCGGCGAGATCCTGCGGCGCCAGCAGGAGATGATGAACGACACGTTCCGCATGGACCAGATGCAGCGCGGCGAGCGCCAGCGTGGCGAGAACCGCGACGAGCAGCTTGGCCAGGGCGGTGGCAAGGACCAGGACAAGCCAGGCGTTGGGCAGGACCGCGATCCGCGTGCCAGGCAAAAGCCGATGACGCCGCAGGAATTCGCCGATGCGCTGAAGCAGTTGCAGGAAGGCCAGGGCCAGCTGAAAAGCGATCTCGAACAGCTGAAGAAGGGCCTCGAAGGCATGGGCATGGAGCCCAATGAAGGATTTGGCGAGGCCGGCAAGTCCATGGGCAGCGCCGAGCAGGCGCTTGGCGAGGGTCAGGGCGACGAGGCGGTCGGCCACCAGGGCCGGGCCCTTGAGGCGCTGCGCAAGGGCGCCAAGGACATGATGAAGCAGATGCAGGCCATGCAGGGCGACCAGGGCGGCAGCCAGCAAGGCGGTCGTCAGCAGGACGCCGACCGCGACCCGCTCGGCCGGCCGCGCGCCAGCCAGGGTCCCGATTTCGGCGATTCGGTGAAAGTGCCCGACGAGATCGACGTGCAGCGCGCCCGCCAGATCCTGGAAGCGATCCGCAAGCGGCTCGGCAACGCGCTCAGCCCGGACATCGAGCGCAGCTATCTGGAACGGCTGCTCGAGCTGAAATAGCAGGCGGCGGGAGCAACTGGCGACGTCTATGACGCGGCGGGTTGGACCTGTCTGTTGATGAACGCCTCCCGGATCGCCTCCTGCATGCCGTCGATCGCCTCGCCTGAGGCATTCGGGTTGCGATGCATCACCACATTGGACGCATCGATGTCGCCGAACCCGTCGGCTGCAGTGAGTTCGCGGCAGTCCGCTGGAATGTTGCTCCGCGAAATCGGTGCGATCGCCAAGCCTGAAGTGACGGCAAGCTTCAGGCCGCCATTGGTGTCGCTGGTATAGGCGACGCGATAGGCAAGGCCGCGCTGCTCCAGCGATTTGATGGCGAAATCCTTGCACCACCCGGCACGGTTGTAGAGCGCGATCGGCAGCGGCTGTTCCTCATGCATGTGATGCAGGTTCGACGTCACCCACACGGTTGGGTCGTGCATCAGCACCTCGCCACCGGCAAGGTCCTGCCATTCGAAGACCACGGCGAGATCGAGCTCACCGGCGGCGAGCGCCGCAACCTGCGCCCACGAATGGGCGTAGCGCACCGTGACTTCAACCTTTGGATGCCGCTTCGAGAATGCGCCGAGCGCGCGCGACAGTATGGCGTGGCCATATTCCTCCGGAATACCGATGCGCACCGGCCCGCCCAGCGGCGCCGCCGCCATTGACGCCGCCGTCTCGTCGAGCAGCGCGACGATGCGGCGGGCATTGACGATAAGTTCGCCGCCACGCCGCGTCAGCGCGACGCCACGTGAACCGCGCTCGAACAGGCTGTCGCCGACCAGCTCTTCGAGCTTCTTCATCTGCATCGATACGGCCGACTGCGTGCGGCCGGCCTGCTCGGCGGCCCTCGTGAAATTGCCGGCCTCGGCGATGGCGACAAAGGTGCGCAGGAGATCGCTGTCGAGGGTTGACCGCATCGCATCCGTCATAAGCAAAGTTGATTGCTGGCATCATTCCAATTCGTTTGCAACATGTCAAACACCGGGCGATAGTTGCCTCACCCATTGGATATGCGGCCGCGAAATCGGCAGCGGACCAATCAAAGAGTCCTCACTCGTGCCCGCTGCCCGAAAACGGTGGCGGGTTCTTTTTGATCTGGAGAGTGTCACCGGATCGGATGCGCGGGAGCCTGAACGCGGATGCAGAATAGGATGGTGCGCGGCATCCTGAGCCTGTGCCTGGGCGTGCTGGTCTTCTCGCTGCAGGACCCGCTCGTCAAAGCCGTGTCGAGCGGCTACCCGGTGACCGAGGTGATGGCGATCCGCTCGATCATCGCCCTGCCGATCCTGATCCTTCTCGTCCATGCCGATGTCGGGCTGCGCGCCATCCTGTCGCGGCGCTTCGGCATGCTGACCGTGCGCGCCTTCATCCAGTTCACGTCCTACACCGTTTATTACCTGGCCATCGCCGCCCTGCCGCTGGCCGACGCCGTGGCGCTCTATTTCATGGCGCCGCTCTGCATCATGGCGATGGCCGGCCCCTATCTTGGCGAGCGCGTTTCCTGGCAGACGCTGGCAACCGTGCTGATCGGCATGCTTGGCGTCCTGGTGATGCTGCGCCCCGGCGCCGGACTGTTCGACTGGGCGGCCTTGCTGTCGCTGGGCTCGGCCGTGCTCTACGGATTTTCGCAATTGATGGCCCGCAAGATCGGCGACACCGAATCCTCCACCGTGATGGCCTTCTACCAGAACGGCGCCTATCTGACCGGCGCGGCCGTGGTCGCCGGCACGTTCCACCTCGCCAGCATAACCCACGCCGTCCACCCGAGCCTCGAATTCCTGGTACGGCCGTGGATCTGGCCGACACTGCCGGACTTCCTCAAGATGGCGGCGTGCGGTTTCGTTGCCTCGGCCGGCATGATCCTGCTCTCGCAGGGGTACCGGCTGGCTCCGGCCAACCGCGTCGCCACCTTCGAATATACCGGCATCCTGTGGTCGCCGCTGTGGGGTTTCCTGTTCTTCGCCGAGGTACCACGCTCGACGACCGTGATCGGCGCGGCGCTCATCATCGGCGCCGGCCTGCTGGCGCTCAACACCGAGCGGCGGACCAGCCCAGCGCCGGCGCTTGTCGCCAGGGATCCGGCCTGATCAGGCGAAGCAGATCAGCGCCCGTTCGACGCGCGAACGGATCTCGGCCAGCGTGAAGGGCTTTTGCACGACATCGAGGATAATGCCGTTCAATTCCTCGGCGCGCTCGCGCTGATCGGCATAGCCGGTCATCAGCATGATCTTCATCGCCGGGAAAAGCGCCGCGGCCGCAACCGCCATCTCGATGCCATCCATCTCCGGCATGCGGATGTCGGAGACGACGAGATCGTAACCGCCATGCGCGGCCTTGATCAGCGCCAGACCTTGCGCGCCGTCGGCGGCGATATCGATTGCGTGGCCGGCGCGTTCGAGTGCGCGGGCTGCGAGGGTGCGGACGGACTCATCGTCCTCGACGATCAGAAGCTTTGCCATGGCCGGCATATTTGGCGGGCAAAAGTTGAGTTTTCCTGAAAGCGGAACCGGTCGGCAACTCTTTTTGGAAGTCGCTCAAACGTCGCCCTTGACGACACCCACGAACGGCAGTTCGCGAAACGCATGCGAGACATCCATGCCGTAGCCGACGACGAAATAATCGGGGCAGTCGAAGCCGACATAGTCGGCATTGAGCGCGGTCTGGCGGCGCATGCGCTTGTCGAGCAGCACGGCGATGGAACAGCTTTTCGCGCCACGCGACAGCATCAGGTCGCGGGTGAAGCTCAGCGTCTTGCCCGATTCCAGAATGTCGTCGATCAACAGCACGTCGCGGCCGGCAACCTCGTTGTCGATGTCGCGCAGCACCCTCACCTCGCCGCTGGTGGTGCCGGCGCCATAGCTGGAGATGAAGATGAACTCGACTTCCGGCGACAGGCCGACATCGTGCATGGCCCGGATCAGGTCGGCGGCGAAGATGAACGAGCCCTTCAGCACCGAAATCACCAGCAGATCGTGATAGTCGTGCCCGGCGATCTCCTTGGCGAGTTCGAGATTGCGCCGCGCGATCGCCGATGCCGAAAACAGGACTTCGATTTCCTTGCCGCGTACGATGGGCATAGATGGTCTTCCCCGGTGGTCGCCTACTCGGCGAAAGTAACCAAGACGGTCCTTACGCCGTTCTTAGGCACGTCGAGCCGGCTGGCAAAGCCGAATCTTTCGCCGGATGCCAGCAAGCGGCCGGATGTCCCCAACGTATAACGGATTGTGCGCCCGTCTTTGCCCGTCACCCGGATCTCGAGCGGCGGCAGGGTCGCGGGGCTCGTCCCGTCGTTCGCGGCCTCCCCATCGACGAACAGCACCGGGTTCGGGCCGGAGGCGTCGACACGTGACGTGACGCCTGAAATGGTCAGCGCCGACGCTTGCGCGCCGGCGAGGAACGGCGCCTGGCGCACCAGCGCATGGCCGCCTGACACCCAGAAGGCGGCAAGAGCGGCACAGACGCCGACGATCCAGAAGATCGGCCCTCCGCGTGATGCCGGCGGCCGTTTCGCTGGCGCTTCCGGCTTGCGCAGCATGTCCATGCCCTCGATGGGCGGGGTGACGATCGCACGCGGCGGTGGTGAATCGCTTTCCACCGCAGGAGCAAGGCGCGGCATCACTTCATAGTCGGCATCGATGATATCGGCCGCCGGACCGCGCACGATCCGGTCCGCCACGGCAATTGCAGGTGGATCGGTCATGATTTCGCCGGAAACCGGGCGCGCGGTTCGCTGGTCAGCCATCATGGCCCAGTATTGCACCTGTTCGCTTTTCGTTTCTTTTGCGTAAACACAAATGGTTAACGCTTCCCCACCGGAGCTGTCGTGACAAGCCGAAACAACCCAGGAATTAACCGCCGGTTAACCATGCCGGCCGATGGTCTTTTCGCAGAACAGGCCGGCTCGCCGCCGGCAGGAATTTCAGGTCGCCGAAATTGATTCGCTTCGAAAATGTCGGCCTCCGCTATGGCATGGGTCCGGAAATCCTCCGCGACATCTCCCTGCACATACCGGAGCGCTCCTTCCAGTTCCTGAGCGGGCCTTCGGGTGCCGGCAAGACGACGTTGCTGCGCCTTTTGTTCATGTCGCTGAAGCCGACGCGTGGACTGATCACCATCTTCGGTAAGGACCGCTCGCGCATCTCACGCACCGAACTGCCGCATCTGCGCCGCCGCATTGGCGTGGTGTTCCAGGATTTTCGCCTGCTCGACCACATGACCACCTATGAGAATGTTGCTTTGCCATTGCGCGTGCGCGGGCGCGAGGAAGCGAGCTACCGCACCGATGTCACCGAACTGTTGAAATGGGTGGGGCTCGGCGAACGCATGCATGTGCTGCCGCCGGTTCTGTCAGGCGGCGAGAAGCAGCGCGCCGCGATCGCGCGCGCCCTGATCGAGCAGCCGGAGATCTTGCTGGCCGACGAGCCGACCGGCAATGTCGATCCGCCGCTGGCGCGGCGGCTGCTGCGGCTGTTCATCGAACTCAATCGCCTCGGCACCGCCGTGGTGATCGCGACCCACGATCTTGGCCTTATGGAACAGGTCGACGCGCGCCGCATGATCCTGGCCGGCGGAAGGCTTGATATCTATGACTGAGCTATCGGCTGACCATTTCGAGGATCAGGATGCCGAGGCGGTCGAGGCAAGACCGCGCGCCCAGCGCAAGATGGCGCCGATCGTGCCCGCGCAGAACATTGCCGGCCGCGCCCTGGTGCTGGTCATCGCTATCATGACCTTCCTGTCCTGCCTGACCTTCGGCGCGGTGACGCTGGTGCGCGACACGGCCTCGGTTTGGGAAAACCAGATCTCGCGCGAGGCGACCATCCAGATCAAGCCGGCCGACGGCCTCGACATGGAGGCAGCGCTCAGCCAGGCCTCACAGATCGCCGGCGAATTCCCCGGCGTGAAATCGACCCGGATCATCGACCGCGAAGCGACCGCCAGGCTCTTGGAGCCCTGGCTGGGATCGGGCCTCAACATCGACGAACTGCCGGTGCCGCGGCTGATCATCGTAACCATCGACGAGAACAGTCCGCCGGACTTCGCCGCCATGCGCGCCGCGATCACGCCGAAGCTGCCGAGTGCATCGCTTGACGACCACCGCACCTGGGTCGACCGGCTGGTGGCCATGGCCCGCACCACGGTGACCATCGGCGTCGCCGTTCTGGCCCTGATGCTGTCGGCAACGGTGCTGACCGTGGTGTTCGCGACCCGTGGCGCCATGGACGGCAACGGCCACATCATCGAGGTGCTGCATTTCGTCGGCGCCGAAGCGCGCTTCATCGCGCGCGAATTCCGCCGGCATTTTCTGGTCACCGGCATGAAGGGCGCGGCCGCCGGCGGAGCGGCGGCGGTGCTCGTCTTCATCGTGTTTTCCTGGTGGTCGTCGCGCAATATGGCAACGCCGCAGGCCGATCAGGCGACCGCCTTGTTCGGCAACTTCGCCATCGGCTCCGCGGGCTACCTAGGTGTCGTCCTGATGGTGCTGGTGATTGGCGCGCTGACGGCGGCAACTTCGCACGCCACCGTCGTCGCCTATCTCAGCGACATCGACGTTCGCCAACCCGACGCATGAAAGGAACTCGTCTTGGCGTCGATGGAAAGAGCGCGATCACGGATGGAGAATTCGCGTAACGCAAAGTGCGTCTTTTCCCTATCAAAGGCCGCATTTCGGGATTAACCATATGGCTATGGACGTGCGGGAGTCGACCGGGACGGCTGGACGGTTGCCAGTGGTGGTTGCCCGTTGGCGCGGCCATCGCAGGCTTAGCCATTTAAGGACCGCCCTGCGTCTCTCCGCTGTCTTCCTGCTCGTGCTCACAACAGTGTTCGCTGGCGGCTTCGGCTGGTTTGCCAGCAAGGTCAGCCATCTGACCACGCCCGCCAACCCGGCCAAGGCCGACGCCATCATTGTGCTGACCGGCGGCCAGTCGCGCCTCGACGCGGCGATGGAGCTGCTGGCGTCCGGCAAGGGCGAGCGACTCCTGATCAGTGGCGTGCATCCCTCCGCCAGCCGTCGCCAACTCCAGGCGGCGACCGGCGGCGACAAGAAGCTGTTTTCCTGCTGCGTCGACATCGACCGCGCCGCGCTCGACACGATCGGCAATGCCGAGGAAAGCGCCAAATGGGTGGAAAACCACGCCTATGGCACTGTGATCCTGGTCACCAACAATTATCACATGCCGCGCAGCCTGCTGGAGATGGGCCGGCTGCTGCATGGCGCCAAGCTCGAACCCTACCCTGTGGTCAATTCCAACCTGGATAATGGCAATTGGCTGACCAAGCCGCGGGCGGTGCGCGTGCTGTTCACCGAATACACCAAATACCTGCTGGCGCTGGCTCGCGGCATTATCCCGGTGAAGCCGACGCCCGACGGCATCGCGCTGGCCGAGACCGCCGCCGGCGGCTGAGCCCGTGTCATTGCTTGGCGCCAGCCCCTGAAACGCCCTTGAGGCGCGCGATCTCTTGCTCAAGGTCCTGGATGCGCCGGTCGCGCTCGCCAAGCGCCGTCGCCACATCAGCCGCCTCGAAGCGCTGCGGTATATGTTGCGGGCAATTGGCATCCCATGCCGAGACGGTGAACAGGATGACCTGTTCGGGACGCGCCTTGTAGTCCGGCGGCATCAGCCGCGCCGTCAACCCGGCGTCGTTTTCGACAACGCGTGCCGTGCCCCAGATCTTGATGCGCTGGCGCATCATGTAATCGATCAGGAACAGAAAGGCCCTCGGATTGTCGGCCAGATTGCCTGCGTGATGAACTGCTTATTGCCGGAAAAATCCGCGAAGCCGATCGTCTTCTCGTCGAGCACCTTGAGAAAGCCGGCAGGGCCGCCGCGGTGCTGGATGTAGGGCTGACCGTCGCCATTGGCCGTCGACAGGAACACGCTGGTCTGCATTTCGATGAAGGCGGCGAGGTCCGGTGTAATCGCCGACTGCCAGCCGCCGCGCTCCTCGACGCGGGCGTAGGACTGACGCGAGCCCTTACGCGCCTGGATCGCCTTGACCGTCGGCGTGAAGGCGACATCGCTCGTAAAAGCGTGTGCGTTCATCGAAACCTCCTTGCATGAAACGTTTCTAAAGGCCGAGCTCCGATAACGTCGGATGGTCGTCCGGCCGCCGGCCGAGAGGCCAGCGATATTTGCGCTCGGCCTCGGCGATCGGCAGGTCGTTGATGCTGGCGATGCGCAGCCGCATCAGCCCGTGCTCGTCGAATTCCCAGTTCTCATTGCCGTAGCTGCGGAACCATGAGCCGCTGTCGTCGTGCCATTCATAGGCGAAGCGCACGGCGATGCGGTTGCTGTGGAAGGCCCAGACCTCCTTGATCAGCCGGTAGTCGAGTTCGCGTACCCATTTGCGCGTCAGGAACGCCTGGATCGCATCGCGGCCTTGCAGGAACTCGGCCCGGTTGCGCCAACGGCTGTCCGCCGTATAGGCGAGCGCCACCCGCGCAGGATCGCGCGAGTTCCAGGCATCCTCGGCCATGCGCGCTTTCTGTGCTGACGTCTCGGCGGTGAAGGGCGGAAGCGGCGGGCGGCTCTCAGACATGGGATTTCCTCTGCGGCATGAAGGGTTGGGGCCGGCGGGCACCGCCGCCCCTTTTCCGGATTCAGGCAGCATCGCGGGCGGAAACAACCGGAAAATCGATCTCCGTCTGGGCAACCTCGTTGATATAGTTGGTCCAGACGTTCAGGGCGACATGCTGGACGATCTCGATGATCTCCCCGTCGTCATAGCCCGCGAGCCTGACAGCGGCGAGATCCTCCTGGCCGACATGCCCGCGGCTTTGCGCTACTCTGGCGGCAAAACGCACCGCCGCGGCTGCCTTGGGATCCGTGGAGCCGCCATGGCGGTTGGCGATCATCTCGGCATCGTCGAGCCTTGCAAGGTTTTTGCCGAGATAGGTGTGGGCGGAAAGACAGTAGTTGCAGCCATTGATCTCGGCGATCGCCAGCGCGATGCGCTCGCGCGTCGGCGCCGGCAGCCGGCCCTTGGCCAACGCTCCCATCATGCCGATATAGCCTTCCAGCGCGGCCGGACTGTTGGCGACCACCCGAAACAGATTCGGGACGACACCGAGCTGTTTTTCCACCGCCTGCAGCATGGGCAGCGCGGCGGCGGGAGCGTTTGCGATGGACGAAGGCGTGGCAATGCGGGGCATGGAGATTTCCTTGTTGAGGTACCCCGCCTATATGCAGCCTTCCATGTTGCGGATGTAGATGTCATATTTGCAATCAATCCTTCCATTTTCTGGAAGAAATGATGGATCGTCCCGAAGCCATGTCCCTTTTTGTCGCGGCAGCGGAAGGCGGCAGCCTTTCCGCCGCCGCGCGCCGTTCGGATGTTCCGCTGGCAACGGTCAGCCGCAAGGTCTCCGATCTGGAGCGCCATCTGAAGACACGCCTGTTGAACCGCTCGACGCGGCGGCTGACACTGACCGATGCGGGCCATGCCTATCTCGCTGCCTGCCGCCGCATTCTCGACGAGGTCGGCGACGCCGAGCGCACCGCCGGCGGCGAATACAGCGCCCCGACAGGGGAACTGATCATCACCGCGCCGATCGTCTTCGGCCGCCTTCACGTGTTGCCGGTTGTCACCGAGTTCCTCGCCGCCTATCCCCTGGTGGATATCCGCCTCACGCTCGGCGACAGGATAAGCCAGTTGGCCGAAGACCATATCGACCTCGCCGTCCGCATCGGCAGGCTGCCGGATTCGCGGATGGTCGCCATCAGGGTCGGCTCGATCGGTCATGTTGTCTGCGCAAGCCCGGCCTATCTGGCCGGACACGGCATTCCTGGGACGCCGGGAGAGCTCGAGACGCACAGCTGCATCACCTTCGAGGGCCTTGGCTCGCTTGCCACCTGGACCTTCACCGTGGACAAGGCTGATTTTGTCGTACCGGTCCGCTCAAGGCTTCGGGTCAACACCGCTGAGGCGGCGACCGATGCGGCGATCGCCGGGGTCGGGTTGACCCGGGTGCTTTCCTACCAGATCGTCGCCGCCGTACGATCAGGAACACTGCGCCCCGTGCTCAGGGATTTCGAACCCGAGTCTTGGCCGGTAAACCTGGTGCATGCGGGCCAGGGCCGGCTGCCGGTAAAATTGCGCGCCTTCCTCGACTTCGCCGCCCCACGCCTGAGGGAACGGCTGGCGGAGGCGACCTGGTAGCACGGGCAGTATCGCACCGTTTCCTTTTTCCCCGCGCTTGGTGTAACCAACGCACACTTCCTCACCGGACCTCCCCCATGCTTTATGTCAGATCGCTGGCGTTCAATTTCGTCTTCTACGTCAATCTGATCGTCCAGATGATCCTCTGGACCCCGTACTATTTCCTGTCGTCCCGCCACCGCGCCTGGTTCGTGCCGAAATTCTGGTCGCGCACCTCGATGTGGCTCTATGACAAGATCGCCGGAACGACAAACGACATCACCGGGCAGGAAAACCTGCCCGAGGGCTCCTTCATCCTGGCGCCCAAGCACCAATCGTTCTGGGACGCTATCGCCTTCTTTCCTTACCTCCATGACCCGCTTTACATCCTGAAGCGCGAGCTGACCTGGATCCCGTTCTTCGGCTGGTATATCTTGAAGATGCGCATGATCCCGGTTGATCGCGGCAGCCGCTCCAAGGCGCTGAAGGCCGTGGTCGCAGCGACCAAGGAAGAGATGGCGCGCAACCCGCGCCAGTTGATCATCTATCCCGAGGGCACGCGCCGGGCGCCGGGCGACGAGCCGGCCTACAAATACGGCATCGTCGAAATCTACACGCAGCTTGGCGTTCCGGTGGTGCCGGTCGCCCATGTCGCCGGCCTCTATTGGCCGCGCCGCAAGTTCCTGCGCTATCCCGGGACCGTCAAGGCGCGCTTCCTGCCGCCCATACCGCCTGGTCTGGGCAAGGACGAGTTCATGGCGCGGCTGATCGGCGAGACCGAGGCTGCCTGTGACCAGCTTCTCGTCGAGGCATCGCGCGCCCCCAATCCGCCGGCCCTGCCGCCAACGGCGATCAAGCGGCTTCGGGAGCTGGGCACGAAGGCCTGAAGGCTCTCCGGCCAAGCCGTCAACCGTGCACCGCCAGCGCCGTGGTCAGCAGCAGCGTCGCGGCAAAAGTCAGATTGATGATCCGCGAGGCGACAGGCCGGCGCAGGAAGCGCGAGAACGCCGCACCGGCAAGAAGCCACACGGCATGGATGACAACGATCATCACCGCGAGAACGGTCAGTTTCGTCCACAGCCGGAGCTCGGCATCGCCCGCGCTCGACGAAGCACCCGCGAACACGGCGGCGATCGCCACATACGCTTTCGGGTTGGCCACCGCGAGGAGAAAACCGGCCAGCCATGTCGGGCGCGACGCGTCGGCGGCGCGTACAGCCAATGGCGGGGCGGTGGCGATCTTGAAGGCGAGATAGAAGATGTAGGCCGCGGACGCGCCAACCAGCAACGGCGCCAGCTTCGGCATCGACCCGAGCACCGCCATGACACCGGTCGCCACGACCAGCAGCACGGCGATCGTGCCCAGCACGATGCCGCCGGTGTAGCGCAGCGAATCGCGCAGGCCGAAGGCGGCGCCAACGGCGGTGACGCTTATCGTCGCCGGCCCCGGGCTACCCATCACCACGGTGGCGGCCAGCAACAGCGCAAGCAATTGGCGCCAAGGCTCCGGCTGCGAAACAAGCGATCCGGCCATCTGATCCTCCGCCCTGCAACCCCGTGCGAAGGACGGTATGGCAAGGCATGAGGATCGTCTTGGACGTTCGTGCGCCCCGCGCTGCCGGCCGCCTCAGACGCTGGCTTTGTCGAGTTCGGCCATGTCGTCCGCGCTCAACTTCAACGACACCGCCTTGATCAGGCTGTCCATCTGGCTCGGCTTGGTGGCGCTGGCGATCGGCGCGGTGACGCCTGGCCGTGCGATAACCCAGGCAAGCGCCACTTCCGCCTGCTTGGCCGAATGCCTGGCGGATACGGCGTCGAGCGCCGCCAGAATGCGCATGCCGCGTGGATTGAGATAGCTGCCGACATCCTCCCCGCGCTCGCTCTGGCCGAGATCGGCTTCCGTGCGGTACTTGCCGCTGAGAAAACCCTTGGCCAGACTGAAATAGGTGATGACGCCGATATCCTCGGCCACGCAGAGGTCGCGTAGCGGGCCATCGAAGGAGGAACGGTCGTAGAGATTGTATTCCGGCTGCAGCACCTCATAGCGTGGCAAGCCGCGCAGGCTTGCCACGTCAAGTGCCGCGCGCAACTGGCCGGCATCGAGGTTAGAACAGCCGGCATAGCGGATCTTGCCCTTGGCGAGCAGTTTCTCATAGGCGCCGAGGGTTTCCTCATAGGGCGTGGTCGGATCCGGCCAGTGCGATAGATAAAGGTCGATGAATTCTGTCCGCAGCCGCTTCAGCGATGCGTCGACGGCCTTTTCGATATAGGCGGCCGACAGGTCCTTGTGGCCCTGCCCCATGTCCGAGCCGACCTTGGTGACCACCACGACCTTGTCGCGATTGCCACGATCCTTCATCCATTTGCCGATGATGGTTTCCGATTCGCCGCCCTTGTTGCCGGGAACCCAACGCGAATACGCGTCGGCCGTATCGATGGCATTGAGGCCCGCGCCGACGAAGCGGTCGAGCAGGTCGAAGGAGGTTTTCTCGTCAGCGGTCCAGCCGAAGACATTGCCGCCTAGAACCAGCGGCGCGATGGAAAGGTCGGTGCGACCGAGACGGCGTTTCTGCAAGACGGATCTCCGTGATGATTGGGACCGGGCGATGCCGCCCGCTGGCTGGGTTCGGAGCTTAACCTAGGTCCTGCCGCATCGAGGTCAAAGGCCTGGCCGCCTTTTTCCGCAGAGCCAGCGCTTCACGAAGTCGCTATCCGGCGCGCCACATCCTCCAGCCAGTGGTCGCGGATATCGAGCGCTTCCAGATGCTTGAGCGTGCTCAGCACATAGTCCTCATTGTTGCCGGATCGGCCGACCGCGCCGCGCACCAGGGCCGCCGCATCGGCCGCATCCAGCGCACCGGCATATTGCTCATGCCTGCGGTCGACGATGTAGGCCACGGCTTCAACCGCGCCGCCGCCGTCGAGGCGCACCTTGAGCGTGCGTTCGAGATAGACGCTGGTGACGAGCTCGCGTTCGCGTAGATACGCAATGACCTCGTCGCGCAATTCGCCAGGCACGCGGAATGCAAGGCCGACGCAGGAACCGCCATGGTCGAGGCCAAGCACCAGTCCGGGCCGCTGACGCGTGCCGCGGTGCACGAAGGAATAGACGCAGAGCGAGCGGCGATAGCCATGCAGGTGGGCGCGTCGTGTCTCGACATGCGCGAAACCCGGCCGCCAGATCAGCGAACCGTAGCCGAACACCCAAAAATCGCCCATATCAACGCGCCTGATTGCAAAAAGAATGGCAACACCGCACCGGAAACCGGTGTTTTTTCCGCCCGTGTCCGTCTACCTATTCGTCTCTGTCCCCTGGTGTTGTCGGAATCGAGAATCCGTCCACACCATCCATGCGTTAACGAGAGCCAAAGCATGACGTCAAGTGACGAACGCCAACCGGGTAGCCGTCGCCGCCTGTGGTGGCTTGCCGCGTTCATCCTGGTGCTGTTCGCCATTTACAGCGCCGGCTGGTTCTATATGGCCGGCAGGGTGAGGTCCGAGGCCGACAAGGCGGTTGCCACGCTCAACAAAAGCGGCATCGAGGCCGGCTGCGCCAATCTCCAGGTCGGTGGCTATCCCCTGAGCTTTGCCGTCTCTTGCGACAACCTCGCTTACGAGGACGATGCCAAGAACATCGCCGCCTCGGCCGGTAGTTTCAATGCCACCGCCCAGATCGTCCAACCCTTGTCGCCGGTTGCCAGTCTGCGCGGTCCGCTCCGGACCTCCGTCCCGGGCATGATGCCGCTCTGGATCGACTGGGACAATCTGCAGGCCAACGTCAAACTGTGGTACCCGCTGCCGCGGCGCATATCGCTGCAGGCCGAGGGCCTGTCGGGCCAAACTGACCCGGCCGACGACACCGATCCGGTCGAACTATTCAGTGCCGGCAGGGCATCAGGCCAGTTGCAGCCGAATGGCGGGGATCTCGACTATGTCGGCAGCTTTGGCGATCTCGAGATCGATCCCGATGCGATCGGCGGGCGCGTGCTGCCGGCGCTCGATGCCAGCGGCGACGTGACACTGAAGAACGGCGTCGCGGTGATCGGCACGCAGGTGAAAAGCCTGCGCGGCCAGAGGATCGAAATCCGCACCCTCGATCTGTCGTCGGGAACGGCGCGTGTCACCGTTTCCGGGCCGCTTTCGGTCGATGCCGAGGGCCTGGTCGACGCCGATCTGATGATCAGGATCAAGGATCCCAAGGCCGTGGCATCCATTCTTGCCGGCGCCATACCCGAGCAGAAGAATGCGATCGAGCAGGGTTTTGGCGCCCTGGCGCTGCTTGGCAGCGAACCGTCGATGCCGCTGAAAGTGGTCAAGGGCAAGGCCTCGCTCGGCTTCATCCCGCTGGGCAAGATCAAGCCGGTGCAATAGTCCCGCCATGGCAAGACCCGTGAAGCTCCTGAGTGTCGGGGCGCTGACGCTGGATACGATCCTGCGTGTCGATACATTGCCCCATCATCAGGGAAAGTTCATCGCCTCCGACGGCATCCAGATCGCCTCGGGCATGGCCACGAGCGCGGCCTGCGCCGCGCATCGTCTCGGCGCCGAGGTATCGCTATGGGCGAGCGCCGGCGACGACCCGGTCGGCGCTCAGCTGATTGCGGAAATAGAGGCCGAGGGCGTCGATTGCAGCCATGTGCGCCGCGTCAGCGGTGCGCGCTCGGCACTGGCCTCGATCCTGGTCGATGCGCATGGCGAGCGGATCATCGTGCCTTTCTACGACACACGCGCTCAGGCTGATCCCGAGGCCTTGCCGTTCACCGACGTCACGACATTCGATGCCGTGCTGGCCGACGTGCGCTGGCCGGGTGCCGCTGCCCTGGCCCTGAAGGCGGCGCGCGCCGCTGGCCGGCCGGCTATCCTCGATGCCGATACCGCGCCGCTTGCGGTGCTGGAACAATTATTGCCGCTGGCCTCGCACATCGTCGCCTCCGAACCGGCAGTCCGCATCATATGTGGCCACGCGCTGGATCTGGAGACCGCCTGCACCGACCTTGCCTCCCGCACCGATGCCTTCGTCGCGGTCACCGGCGGTGCGGCGGGAACCTGGTGGCTCGATCGAAGCGCTGGATCAGCCCGCCATGTCGAGGCACCGAGGATCAAGGCGGTCGACACGCTGGCCGCTGGCGATGTCTTTCATGGCGCCTTTGCCGTCGGGCTGGCGGAAGCCATGCCGGTCGAACAGGCCTTGCGTTTCGCAAGTGCGGCCGCCGCGCTCAAATGTCTGCGCTTCGGCGGCAGGCTGGGCGCGCCAGATCGGGCGGAGACGCTCGCCATGATGGCAGCGACCTGGCCTGAAACAGCTTAGCTCTTTGCCGGGTGCTCGACCGCCTGGCGGCCGAAATCGGGCGCGTCGATATCCTGGCCGGCTTCGATGATCGAGCGGCGCACGGCGCGGGTACGGGTGAACAGGTCGAACAGCTTGTCGCCGTCCCCCCAGCGGATCGCGCGCTGCAGGAAGGCCAAATCCTCCGAGAACCGCGCCAGCATTTCCAGGATGGCATCCTTGTTGTGCAGGCACACGTCCCGCCACATGGTCGGATCGGAGGCGGCCAGACGCGTGAAATCGCGAAAACCGGAGGCGGAATATTTGATCACTTCCGTCTTGGTCACCGATTCCAGATCGTCGGCGGTGCCGACGATGTTGTAGGCGATGATGTGCGGCAGATGCGAGACGATGGCGAGCGTCATGTCGTGGTGCTGCGGGTCCATCGTGTCGATGTTGGCGCCGCAGCGGCGCCAGAATTCCGAGAGCCGTTCCAGCGCTTCCGGATCGGTGCCTGGTACCGGCGTGAAGATGCACCAGCGATTGTCGAACAGGTCGGCAAACCCGGCATCCGGGCCGGATTTTTCGGTGCCCGCCAGCGGGTGGCCGGGAATGAAATGGACGCCGTCAGGCACATGCGGTTGCATCTGCGCGATGACCGACGCCTTGGTCGAGCCGACATCGGTGAGGATCGCCCCCTTTTTCAGCGCCGGCGCGATTTCCTCCGCCACCGCGCCGGACGAACCGACCGGCACCGAGACGATGATCAGATCGGCGTCGCGGACCGCTTCCCTGGCATCCCTGGTGTAGGAATCGCCGAGGCCCAGTTCTTCGGCCCGCTTGAGCGTTGCCGCGCTGCGGGTCGAGATGGCGACGTGGCGAGCCAAACCCTCACGGCGAATGACGCGGGCGAGCGACGAACCGATCAGGCCAATGCCGACCAGCGCGATTTTTTCAAACATCGGAGATGTCATGGTTTCTAGCTTTTCAGGAATGTCGTGAGCGCGGCGACAACGCCGCGATTGGCCTCTTCAGTGCCGACGGTCATGCGCAGCGCGTTGGGAAAGCCGTAGCCTGAAACGCGCCGCAATATATAGCCGCGCGCGCTCAGATACTCATCAGCAGCCGCCGCCGAATGCTTCTGGTCGTCGGGAAAATGAATGAGCAGGAAATTGCCGACGCTCGGCGTCACCCGCAGTCCGAGCCCGGTCATCTCTTCGCTCAGCCAGGTGAGCCAGGTCTCGTTATGCGCCACGCTGCGCTCGACATGGGCGCGGTCGCGGATCGCGGCGATGCCGGCCTCGATCGCCGTCGCATTGACGTTGAAGGGGCCGCGCACGCGGTTGATGGCGTCGACAATGTGCATTGGACCATACATCCAGCCGATGCGCGCGCCGCCGAGGCCGATCTTGGAGAAGGTGCGCGTCATCACCACGTTCTCAGCGCTGCCGACAAGTTCTATGCCGGCTTCATAGTCGTTGCGGCGGACATATTCGGCATAGGCCGCGTCGAGCACCAGAAGCACGTTTTTCGGCAGTCCGGCATGTAGCCGGCGCACCTCCTGGAACGGCATATAGGTGCCGGTCGGGTTGTTGGGATTGGCCAGAAACACGATTTTCGTGCGCGGCGTCACGGCCGCCATCATCGCATCGATGTCGGCGCGCTCGTCGGTCTCCTTGACCACCACCGGGGTGGCGCCCGCCGACTGGATGTAGATCTTGTAGACCATGAAGGCGTGTTCGGTGAACATGGCCTCGTCGCCGGGCGCGAGATAGGTCTGCGCCAGCAGGCCGAGGATCTCGTCGGAACCGTTCGAGCAGATGATGTTCTGCGCGTTAAGGCCATGCACCTCGGCGATCGCCTCACGCAACCGCCTGGCGGTGCCGTCGGGATAGACGTCGAGTTTGCCGGCGACCTCACGCGCGGCCTCGATCGCCTTCGGCGAGGGCCCAAGCGGATTCTCGTTCGACGACAGCTTGTAGACCTTGGCGACACCGGCCGGCGCCGTGCTCTTGCCGGGCACGTAGGCGTCTATGTCCATGATGCCCGCGCGCGGGGTCGGACGTGCCTGATCAGGTGTCTGGTTCATTTTTGCAAAATCCGTCGAAAACGCCTCCATCCGGAAGCCGCTGCGGAAATACAAGCCATGGCAGGCAATGTCGAGGGGCGCAGTGGTGCCGGCCGCCGGCATTGACGGCGAGGCGGGCGAGTTCTAGAAGGACAGGGACAGTTCCGTGGTGATTTGGCCGGTCGGCTTGCAGCCACGTTAAACAATTCGCTAAAGGGCCGTTTGCGTGACGTAACCGGCTTTGCGAAGGCAATGCCGGTTTTTTATTGTCCGCGACCGGCCGGACGAACGCATCGGCGGCGCGGAGATCGGCAGCGATTTCCGCAAAAGCATGGTGCAGCAAGAGAGACGTGATGGCTGTTCTGCGTGCAGCAAAGACCAACAACGAGGCCGACCAACCGTCGAGCCCGGTGTTGCGTTTCGGGCCCGACAAGCCGCTCAAGCTCGACGCCGGCACGCTGCTGTCGCCATTCCAGATCGCCTACCAGACCTATGGCACGCTGAACGACGCCCGTTCCAATGCCATCCTCGTCTGCCATGCGCTGACCGGCGACCAGCATGTCGCCAGCACCAATCCGGTGACCGGCAAGCCAGGCTGGTGGGAAGTGCTGATAGGCCCCGGCAAGATCATCAACACCAGCCGTTTCTTCGTCATCTGCTCCAACGTCATCGGCGGCTGTCTTGGTTCCACCGGGCCGGCCTCGACCAATCCCGCCACGGGAAAGCCCTATGGGCTCGACCTTCCGGTCATCACCATCCGCGACATGGTGCGCGCGCAGCAGATGCTGGTCGATCATTTCGGTATCGAGAAGCTGTTCTGCGTGCTGGGCGGTTCGATGGGCGGCATGCAGGTGCTGCAATGGGCGTCGAGCTATCCCGAACGGGTTTTTTCGGCACTGCCGATCGCCACCGGCGCGCGCCATTCGTCACAGAACATCGCTTTCCACGAGGTCGGCCGGCAGGCCGTGATGGCCGATCCGGACTGGCATGGCGGCAAATATTTCGAGCACGGCAGGCGCCCGGAAAAGGGGCTGGCGGTGGCGCGCATGGCCGCCCACATAACCTATCTGTCGGAAGCCGCCCTACACCGCAAATTCGGCCGTAACCTGCAGGATCGCGAAGCGCTGACCTTCGGCTTCGATGCCGATTTCCAGATCGAGAGCTATCTGCGCCACCAGGGCATGACCTTCGTTGACCGTTTCGACGCCAACTCCTACCTCTACATGACACGGTCGATGGATTATTTCGACCTCGCCGCCGACCATGGCGGTCGGCTGGCGGACGCCTTTGCCGGCACCAAAACCCGCTTCTGCCTGGTGTCCTTCACGTCGGATTGGCTGTTTCCGACCGAAGAGAGCCGCTCCATCGTCCATGCGCTCAACGCCGCCGGCGCCTCGGTATCCTTCGTCGAGATCGAGACCGATCGCGGCCACGACGCCTTCCTGCTCGACGAACCGGAACTGTTTGCCGCCATCAACGGCTTCATCGGCTCGGCCGCGCGCGCCAAGGGGCTGGGCGTATGACCCCGAAAAGTTGCAGACTTTTCGGACCAAGGTCATGCGTCAAACAGAAAGGCGAAGCCATGACCCCGAAGAGTTGCGGACTTTCCGGACCATGGTCGTGCGCCACTCAGGAGGCGAAACCATGAGCGTCAACGGCAGCCAGCGTGTCGACCTCGAGGTCGTCGCCAACCTCATCCCGCCGCAATCGCGCGTGCTCGACGTCGGCTCAGGCGACGGCTCGCTGCTCGAATTGCTGCAGGAAACCAAGCAGGTTGACGGCCGCGGGCTCGAGTTGTCGCAGCGCGGCGTCAACGAATGCGTGGCGCGCGGCCTCTCGGTCATCCAGGGCGATGCTGACAAGGATCTCGAATTCTATCCCGACAAGGGTTTTGACTTCGTCGTCCTGTCGCAGACCCTGCAGGCCACCCGCAACCCAAAACTGGTGCTCGACGAACTGCTCAGGATCGGCAATCGGGCGATCGTCTCCTTCCCCAATTTCGGCCATTGGCGGGTGCGCCTGTCGCTGTTCGTCAAGGGCCGAATGCCGGTGACCAAGGATCTGCCCTACTCCTGGTACGACACGCCCAACATCCACTTCTGCACCATCCGCGACTTCGTCAATCTGTGCGAAGAGCTTGGCGCGACGGTGGAAAAGGCGACAGCGCTCGACGCCAACGGCCAGAGGATCGGCCTGTCGATGCCATGGTGGTTCTGGAATTTCTTTGGCCAACAGGCTGTGTTCCTGCTGAAGCGGTAGTGGTTGCCATGCATTTCTTTCGCAGACGGCCTCTTCCGGTTGAAATACCACCTGACATCCTGTCTGGCATAAAAGCTGGAATTCTGGTCTGCACGTCACCGCGCAGCGGCAGCAATCATCTCGCTGGATTGATGGCAGCCGCCGGGCTTGGCAACCCGTTGGAGTGGTTCGGCGGCCGCCGTCTTCTTGAATTGCCGAACTATCCTCGCGATCCCCGCGCTCAAGTCTTGCGGGCATTGAGGGATGGGCGATCCCCTTCCGGAATTTACGCAGTCAAACTGTTTGCCAGCCAATTTTCACAAGTGGCTAGAACCATCGACCTACCAGCCACCCTCCCAGAATTGCGCTATGTCCGTTTAACGCGCCGCGATCTCCTTGGCCAGGCAATCTCCTGGGCGCGCGCCCGTCAGACCGGCCGATTCCGTTCTACTGAGACCGCCAACAACGCGCCACGTTACGACGGCGCGGCGATCGCACAGTCGCTTGATAAACTTGTGCTGGAAAATCTGGTTTGGGACCTCTGGTTTACAAAAAACGGTGTGCCTTTCCTGTCGTTGACATATGAGGATCTTTTGCAAGACCCACAGACCAGTCTCAAGAAAATCGCTGGTCTCGTTAACGCCAAGCTTGCCCGTGACGTCGGATTTGGCTTTGCGTCCGGCCTCGCAATCCAACGAGACACCGTCAATGTAGAATGGCGGCAGCGTTTCTTGGCGCAATATTCAGACACTTCAAGATTCCCGGTTGACCGCACTCGCGGTTCCCTTTGGTCCCGATTTGGTGGCGGTGGCTGATCGTCAGTATTGTTGGGAAACATCCCCGCGTGATCTTGAAAGGGTTGCCTTTAGGCGGACTTGCAGGGACTATCGCCAGTGCGACGCAGCGATATGGTCCATGCGGAAATGGTTGAACCACACACAACATATTCCCTCGTGGTGGAGATGGAGAACGCCAAGTCCATCGATTGGGACGAAGTCGGCGTTGGCCTGAAGGCCTTGGCACGTGAAATCACCGCGGTTTCTTCAGCCGGCTTGCACAGACCCAAGGTTGTTATCTCTCACGGCGGCACGGACGCCGACGTCGGATCGCTTCGTATCGACGTCAGGGCGGTAGCGCCACAGCTGGAACAGGTTGCCGATCTGATCTTTACCGCTTTCCCCGGGGGCCGATACTACGATCTGAAAAACAACGGCATATTTGCAACGGACGGGAATATCGTCATTTTCACCGATTCCGATGTAGTGGCCGAACCAGGCTGGCTATCAGGTTTGCTTGAGCCCTTTAGCGATCCAGAAGTTATGTGTGTGAATGGATATACTTATCTTTCATACGATGATTTCTTTTCGAGGACGTTTGCACTGATCTGGTTTTTCCCCATGGCTCACGGGGACAAGCGGTTTGCCTCGAAACGAGCGATGAACGCCAACAATGTAGGGTTTCGGCGCGACTGGATCGTCGATCATCCTTTTCCAAGACACAATGGCTTCAAGGTCTCGTGCACATTGCTGATGCGCGAACTGCAACGCGAAGGCCGCACAATTCGTAATGTCAACGCACGCGTCTACCATTACTCACCGCGGGGCTGGCGATTTTTTTTCTGGCGCGCCCTGGTCACGGGCAGAGACGCCGACCGAAAGTTCGTGGAGCTCAAATCGCCTGGCCGCACGCAACGGGTCGTCAAGTCCTTCAGCCGTTGGTTCACCATGTCATGGCGCACCATAAGACGGATTATCGGCCATGCAGGGGGCACCGGGATGCCGCTTTGGCAGATTCCATTTTCCCTTCTTGTCGGCCTTGCATTCTACAGTTTGGCGTTTTGGGGCCAGTTCAGTCTCGCTACGGGCCTGGTCAGCGACGACATCGAGATCGTGCCCGACTATGTCGGGCACAGCTAGCTGATTTTAGCGGTGGATTCGATCGCCCTTGCGAAAATTGATCGTCAAGGCCACTTCGCAAGCATGGAAGGCAGCGATTGTGTTGCAGTTAAAGCTCCAGGAGCCGGAATTCATCACGCCTTGTCGGTCGAACGACAGCAGAATAGGATGACATAACAGGTTGTTCTTTGTAGCGTCGCGCTGAATCCGATGAGGGCCATCCAGGGGGAAGTCCGATCCGTTCAACCATCCTGAAGATCAAAGGACCTGGCGCGAAGTGTGTTTTTGCGCTGAAGATGGCTGACGCGATATGAGCGGGAAGACGGAGCAGGCGCCCCTCATCACGGTCATCACACCGACCCACAACCGGCGCGAAACGGTGCTCCGCGCCGTCGAAAGCGTGCTTTCCCAGAGCATGCCGCGGTTCGAGCATATCGTCGTCGACGATGGCTCGACCGACGGAACCGAGGCGGCGCTCGCCCGCGTCAGCGATCCGCGGCTGATCTATGTCGGCGCGAAATGGCGCGGCGCCAACGCCGCCAGGAACGCCGGCATCGAACGTGCGCGGACCCCCGTGGTGACATTTCTCGATTCCGACGACGTCTACCTGCCGCACCGGCTTGAGCGCACGCTGGCCCGGTTCGATGACGATCCGTCGCTCGAAGTATTGCTGAGCTCATACGTCTCGCTGAAGAGCGGCCGCGCCACCAACTGCATCAATCCCGAGGCATTCGTGAGTTCCATGGTACTGGAGCGCACGCTTGTGGCGCAGACGATCTTCATCGCCGGCTCGGCGATATCGGCCCGCCGCGATGCCCTGCTGGCGGTTGGCGGCTATGACAGCGACATCACCCGGATGCAGGACCGGGAGTTGCTGCTGCGCCTCGCGCAGCGGTTCGGCGCGCAATTGTCGGGAGATATCGACTGGACGAAATACAATTCGGAGAATTCGATTTCGGGCCGCAGGACAGGCTATGTCGAAGCCTATGCCAATCTGATGGGCAAGCACCCGCATATCGCCCGCTCCTACCCGCACATTCCGCCCTACATGATCTCACGGCAGATCATCGCCGATATTCTCAGGGGCCGGATACCGGAGGCGTTCGAGGGCTATATGGCCAATCGGTCGTCGAAGGCCCTCGGCTACTCCTTGCCGGAACTGGTCAACGGTTATGTCCAGGGCCGGCGCTGGCGCCGCGATCTCTTCAACACATTCCGCAACGAGTTTGGCGCCCGGCCTGCCTGACCCACGGCCAGGCCTATCGGTCCAGTTCCGGGAAATACGGATCCGACAGGAACCGCCTGTCCCGTTCCCCCAGAAGGCAGTCGATCGGGGCATCCATCTCGACAGGCGTGATTTTGGGCTTGTCCTGAATGCCGCTGACTTCCAGAATCAGCTTGCGCCGGATCGCCGTCGAGAATTCGGCGGCCGCATGGATCGGCAGCACGAAGGAACCAGGTCCGCCGGTCACGCACTGCGCATAATACTGGTCGAGATGGCTGAAGGTCGGCGACGGCTTGATCAGGATCGGCAGGCCGTTGACGACTATGCCCTTGGCAATGGCCGCATCACGCGTCACGGTGACCGGCGGCCCGATATTGTTGGGGCCGTCGCCAGATATGTCGATGACGCTGCGTTCGCCCGCGAAATTGGCGCCGTCGAAAAGCTCGGTGCCGAAAGCAAGCGCGCTTGAAATCGAGGTGCCGCGGAAACTCCGGAAGGGGCGGGCCGCAAGCTTGTCGGCAAAGCTGTTAGCGCTCTCGGCGCTGTCGATGATCTGCCAGCCGATGACCGCGTCGTCGCGCGCCGTGCCGGCCCACTCGAAATAGGCGAGCGCAATGCGGCCCGTATGGCCGGAACGGACCGCCTCGATGAAATCGGCATGCCGCAGCGCCTCTACGTAGCCGGCGCGTTGAAGGGCGAACTCGGTTTCGTCCATCGACAGGGAGATATCGACCGCCAGCACCAGTTCGACGTCGACGGCCAGCGTATCCGGCGCCGAAGGAACCGGAGCGGCCTCGGCGCAAGCCAGGCAGGCAAGCAGGCTCATCGTATCAAGCATGGCCAGCACAAGCGATGTTTCGATCGCAACATCGCTCGCGATCACGGCGAAATAAAGCTTGTGGCAGGCGCGCGCCCGGCCGGTCCGAATGCCGGCTGTTCTATGCCTTGCGCCGTGCGGCGACTGGCGGCGGTTCGATGGCACCTGCCCGGACGGGGGCGGGTTTCAGGGCGGGCGCGCCGGTATCCTTCACGATCGTCAGGGAGCGCGGGAAGAACTGATTGTTGTGCAGGCCGCGTCCGATATTGATGATCGCGGCGTCCTTCAGATGCTTATCCAGCAGCGACAGCACGCGCCTTAGCGACGGGCCGTCGAATGCATCCATCGCTTCATCGATAACCACCCATTTCGGCTTCCGCAAGGCGAGCCTGGCGAAGGCGAGCGATCGCTGTTCGTCATCGCCCAACTCCCGCTCCCAGCGGGCCGACCGGTCGAGCGAGGATGACAGCCGCCCGAGGCCGACTTCGGCAAGCACCGCCGAGATATCGGCATCGCTTGCCGGAGCAACACCATAGGGATGGTCAAGAACCTCGCGTAGCGTGCCAGCCGGGAAATACGGGACACGAGGCACGAAGATGGGGGCTTCTCCCGCCGGCATGCCGATCTTTCCGCTCCCCCATGGCCACAGGCCGGCAATGGCGCGGAAGAACAGCGTCTTGCCGGCGCCGGGCTCGCCGGTGATCATCACGCGCTCGCCGGCATGGATTTCGACATGCTGGTCGGAGAGCTTCGTACAGCCCTCCGGCGAGGCCACCTGGAGTTTCTCCAACGTCAGGCTGCCATTGGCGTTCTGATCGAAGGAGATACGCTTCTCCTTGTCGTGCAGCACATCGGTCTCATCGAGCGCGATGCGGAAGTCGGCGACACGCATCAGCGTGGCACGCCAGTCGGCGATGCTGCCGATGTTGTTGATGAACCAGCGCAACGACGAATGCACCTGGTTGAAGGCGCCTACCGCCATCATCAGGCCGCCAAAGCTGATGTCGCCCGAGAAATAGACCGGCGAGGCGACCAGGATCGGCGCCACGACGGTGATCCAGCCATAGGTGTCGGTGACCCAGGACAGGTTGATCTGGGCGGTGTAGATGCGCCGCATGGCACCCAGCACCGTGCCGAGGTCGAGTTCGAGCCGTCGCTTGGCATCATTCTCGCCACGGTACAGCGCGATGGCATCGACATTCTCGTTGACGCGCACCATCGAGGAGCGCAGCTCCGCTTCGCGCGTGTAGCGGTCGCTGTTCAGGCGGATGAGCGGCCGCCCGACCAGCCAACTCAGCCAGGAAGCGGTGCCGGCATAGAGGAACGCCGCCCAGACCATGTAGCCCGGTATCGCCAGTGAGGTTCCTCCAAAATGGAAAACGAAGCCGGAGGACAGTTCCCACAGCACGCCGACGAAAGACACCAGCAGGATGAAGGACTGCAGCAGGCCGACACCAAGATCGGTCGACAGGTCCGACAGATGCGCGGCATCCTGCTGCATGCGCTGATCGGGATTGACGCCGATGGCGCCGGCATTGGCCAGCCGGAAAGCACGCGCCGGCCGCATCCACTGGTCGATCAAATCCAGCGTCAGCGCCTCGCGCAAGTTCAGCCGGATCATCTGGTTGAGCCAGGTCTGGCCGATGTTGAGCACCAGCAGCCCACTGGCGATCATGGCAAAGATGAGAAGCTGATGCAGGAAGGCGGCCATGTCGCGGCGCGCGAGCGCGTCGTAAAAGGGTTGGTTCCAGCGATTGAGCAGAACCTGGCCAATCGACGTCGCGACGATGACGGCCATGATGCCGGCCGACGTCCACAGCAACCATTTGCGAACCGGCGATTCTATCAGCGCCCGCTTGATCGCCGCCACCTGATCGCGCAGGCTGCTGACCACGGCGACCGGCTGAACGGTGGCCTGATTGTCCAGTTGATCAGCCATAGCCGAGGTCCTTGCGTTAAGTAGCGAAGCTGAAACCGGATGAGATTAAGGGAGCCGACGACGGCGGCAACCCCTCAACCACTTTGCGAGCCCAGCACCACAGATAGTTCGGAAAGATGCCGCGCGATGCAAGTTTCCATCACGATCACGACGGTGTCGCTTGCCGAGCCGACGATGCCGCACCGCTTCCCTCGGCCCGCCGGCCGAGCCGTGTCGCGCCATGTGGCGACAGCACCGGCACGAAGACGCGGCGAGACGCGCGCTGGGCCACCGGCACGCCTTGATAAAGTCGCTTCTGCGCTTCAACGACAATGACGCCGGAGAAGATCGGCCACAGCCGCCGGCCGGCGCGCTCCAGCACATTGTGGAAGCGCATCATGAAGCGCCGTCGCGATGGCGGGAAAAACAAGGCATCGGACCACGCGGCGGGCGTGAAATTCGCCTCGCGCAGCAGTTCGGTGAGCTGCCCGCGTGAGAAAGGCCGCCCGTTGCCGAACGGCGTATGTTCGAAGCGTGCCCAGACGCCGCGCCGGTTGGGCACGACGATGACGACGCGCCCCGCCGGCGACAGCACCCGCCAGATCTCGTTCAGCGTCTCGCGCGGGTTCTCGACATGTTCGAGCGAATGGACGAGCAGCATGCGGTCGATGCAGGAATCGACCAGCGGCAGCTCCTCGTCGAAGACCAGTGCCGTTGCCGTCGGCCCCGTCGCCGGCCAAACCACGGCGCCCTGGGTCGCCGGCATGAAGGCGAAGACCCGCTCGGCGTCGGAGCCGAAGCGCTCCAGCCAGGGCAAGGTATAGCCGAGACCTACCAGCCGCTCATTGGGCACCGCGGCCCATATCGACGATAGCGCCATGGTGATCGAACGCTCGGCGAACCGGCCGAGCGTTGTCGAATAGAAGGAGCGAAGGTCGACGATGTCGGAATGCATGTCAGGGATGTAGCCGTGATGTCGGGCGGATTCAACAAAAGGTCCAAAGCGGGCGGCACGGCGGAAGTCAATTTGACATCCCAGGACGACATTCGGGATGTCATTCGCTTTGACATCCGGGATGTCATTCGCTTTGACATCCGGGATGACATTCACGCGGCGGCACCCTATGTCTGCAGCGGTAAATGGAGAGATGCGATGCCGGTCGAAATCGAACAGTTCATGTGCCGCACCGACAATTTCGGTGTGCTGGTGCATGATCCCGAAAGCGGCCAGACCGCAATCATCGATGCGCCCGAGGAAGCGCCGATCCTCGCCGCGATCAAGCGCACCGGCTGGACGCCGACGATGATCCTGACCACGCATCACCATGTCGACCATGTCGAGGCCAATCTGGCGCTCAAGGAGCGCTTCAAGCTGCGCATCGTCGGCCCGGAGGCGGAAAAGGCCAAGATTCCCGGCATCGACGAAACCGTCGAAGAAGGCTCCATCCTTCATCTCGGCGATGAGCGCATCGAGGTGATCGCCACGCCCGGACATACCGCCGGCCATGTCTCCTACCATCTGCCGGCATCGAAAGTGGCGTTCACCGCGGATACGCTGTTCGCGCTGGGTTGCGGCCGGCTGTTCGAATGCAAGCCGCCGGTGATGTACGAATCGCTGAAGAAGCTCGCGGCTCTTCCGGCCGAGACGACGGTCTATTGCGGCCACGAATATACGCTCGCCAATGCCCGTTTCGCGCTGAGCGTCGACCCCACCAATTCGGCATTGAAGGAGCGCGCCGCGCGGATCGAGGCGCTGCGGGTCGACAACAAGCCGACGCTGCCGACGACGATCGGCGAGGAACTGTCGACCAATCCCTTCCTGCGCTGGCACGATCCGGCAATCCGCAAGCATCTGGGCATGGAGAAGGCTGGAGATGCCGAGGTCTTCGCCGAGATCCGCAAGCGCAAGGACAATTTCTGAGCGCCGTGTTGGCTTTCTGCCGATGACCAGTTCCGCGGAAATCATAGCAACGCTCGCACTGAAGCCGCATCCGGAAGGAGGCTGGTACGCGGAAACTTTTCGCGACGAAGCCGGCGGTGCGCGGGGTCATTCGACCGCCATCTATTTCCTGCTGGAACGGCATCAGCTTTCGGCCTGGCATCGGGTCAGGGACGCCGCCGAGGTCTGGCATTTTTATGCCGGTGCCCCGCTGGCGCTGTCGATGTGGGAAGAAGGCAGCGCCATTATCGAGCAGGTTCTCGGCATCGACCTCGCGGCGGGCGAACGGCCGCAAATCGTCGTGCCGGCAGGCTGCTGGCAATCCGCGCGCAGCCTGGGCGAGTGGACGCTGGTCGGCTGCACCGTCGCGCCGGGTTTCGATTTCGCCGCCTTCGAACTCGCCGAGCCGGGCTGGCAGCCCTAACCCAGCAGGAAACCCAGGGTAATCGCGAGCTGGGCGGCGTAGTACAGCACCCAGACGGCGAGGCGCATCAAGGCGCGCTGCGGTGATATGGCGGCGACCAGGAATTTCTCCGTGGCGAGCAGCCCGTCCGATGCCATGAACAACACCACGCCGCCGATCACCCAGCTACTGTTTGTCGTCAGCGCCGACATGCCCATGGCCAGGATCGCAAGGATATAGGCGGCGATCGGAATACGCAGGCCGGGACCGACACGGCGCCAGAGCGCCGCCAGCATGACAATCGCGAACAACGCCATGGCCAGTGCAATCGCGCCCAGCCAGGATTCGGCGGCAAGCAACTCCAATCCGCCACCGCTACGCAGGAACAGCGCGGCATACACGATGTGGGCGACGAGAAAGGTCGCCAGCCCGCCGAGAAATGCCTTTTCCCCGTCGCGCGACAGGAAGGCGTCACCAACCGCGCTCAACGCAAGGGCGGCGACCAGCAGCAGCGGGCCGCCCTGGATTGCGGCGAGTACGGCGAGCATAGCCACGGCGAGCGTCTTTGCCGCCGAGCGGGCCAGCGTCGGCCGCATGCCAAGCGTGAAGGCATAGATCACCGCCGCCACCAGCGAAAAGATCAGCGTTGCATTGGCATTGGCGTCGATGCCGCCGGCAAACGGCATCGTCATGCCCCGGCTCCGCTTTCGGTTGCCTCGGCTCCGCTCCCGGTCGCCGCTGGCTTGCGCAAGAAGAGCGACTTTGCCGCCAGCGCCGCGCCGCCCGTGATGAGCACGCAGGCGGCCAGAATGCGCAACGAAGGCTCGGCAACGCCGGCCGCGATCAGCACCAGTGTCGACAAAAGCGGTGCCGCGTAGCTTGCGGCACCCAGCACCTGGATGTTGCCGCGCTTGACGCCGATGTCCCAGGCATAGAAGGCGGCGCCCACCGGCATCAGGCCTAGCCCGAGCACGGCCAGCCACTGGCCGGCGCCGTCAGGCAGCACTGTTTCCTCGAGCGCCAGGTGGCAGGCGAGCGACAGCACGGCGGTTGCCGCGCAGAACCAGGTGACGATGCTGGTCGGCACCGACGAGAAACGTCGCGACAGCAGTGAATAGGACGACCATAGCAGGGCGCAGACGGCGGCCATGCCATAGCCGAAGATATAGCGCGCGTCGAAGGCCAAGCTGCCGCCCTTGGTGACGATCAGCACGGTGCCGGCAAGGCCGAGCAGCGCGCCGACGACATGATTCCAAGCCAGTTTTTCGCCCGGCATCAGCGCCGAGCCCAGCACGATCAGCAGTGGCCAGAGATAAGCAATCAGGCTCGCCTCCACCGCCGGCGCGTTGCGCAGTGCGGTAAAATAGAAGAAGTGGTAACCGAACAGGCCGGCAATACCGACCACCCAGACTTGGGGAGGGATTTTCTGGCTCCTATCTGTGGCCGGCATGAACAGTCGCGCGACAAGCCCTACGCCTGTGCCGATCGAGAAAGTGATCGCCGACAACAGGAATGGCGGCACCTTGCCGGACACATCCGTCAGCAACGCAAGCAACGCCCACATGGCGACCGCCGAAAAGCCGATCAGTGTTGCGCGCCCCATTTTGTCTCCAGTGGCGCGCCCCATCCTGTCCCCGGTGGCGTGCCTTATTGTACTGCTTCGAACCGCCTGGCGCTGATGGTCAAGGTGCCGATCTGCGTTCCGACGGTGGCGTGGATCGGCGCATATACGCCGGTTTGGCCAAGCGGTGCAAACGTCACCATCATGCGGCTTTTGTTCTTGAGGTAGTTGAGCGCCTTGCGGCCCTTGCGATAGCCCGCCACCGGCTCGAAACCCATCTGGCAGGTAACGGTGTCGCCCTTGTAGCCCGGCACCGAGATCGTTCCTTTCGAGGCGTAGGTCAGTGTCAGGTCCGCGCGCATCTCGCCATCATAGAACTTGACCTTGCGGCCGCAGACCTGGTCGAGGCTGTCGGCATGGATGACGGTGGCGGCCATCGGATCGAGCACCGATGCCAGGTCGCCGGCGCCGATCGGCACCCAGGCCTCGGGGTCGCGCTTGCCCGGCGCGGGGATGACCTGCGTCGAGGTCACGTTACCGTTGGCAAAGCGAATGTCGATCGAGGATGCCTTCTTGCCGGAAGTGTAGTCGGCACGGAATGCCTCCGGCACCATCTTCTGCCCGGAGATCGTACCCTTGGACGAGATCGTGCCCCGCGTGTCGTCGAACAGCTTGGCGAGACCCGCCGCGGAGACACTGCCTTCGATCGCGTAAGCGCCATTCTCATAGTGGCTGGAGAAAGTCGACCTCGCGATCGAGAGACCCAGAAACGACACCGTGTACTCGCCCTTGAACGACTGCGGCGAGGCAGCGGACGCGGCGGACGGCAAGGCGACGGCAAGCGCGGCAACAAGCGCGTGAGACGAACGAGGCATGGCGGGATCGGATCCTTGATTTTCGGCCGGAGCCGGGCGACTCCGGTCTGGCATGTCCCTGTGAGACCGCTTATAGGGTGAAATCCGGCCTTAATATGAAATGCCGGGCGCTTCCGTGGGGAAGCCGGAGCTTGACGCCCCGGTGAAATGCAACTAAGGAACGCCAACTTTTCCATAAGGCCGCCTGACCAGAACCGCGCGCCACCCGGCGTGGGCACAAAAGTTTGGCAGGCCACGAGAGAACTGAAGGTTAGAACCATGTCCCGCACCTGCGAACTCACTGCCAAGGCAGTCCAGACCGGCAACAATGTGAGCCACGCGAACAACAAGACCAAGCGTCGTTTCCTGCCGAACCTCGTCAATGTGACGCTGATTTCGGAAGCGCTGAACCAGAATGTACGCCTGCGCATTTCTGCCAACGCGCTGCGTTCGGTCGAACATCGCGGCGGCCTCGATGCCTTCCTGGCCAAGGCCGACGTCAAGGAGCTGTCGCAGCGCGCGCGTCTCTTGAAGAAGCAGATCGCCAAGAAGACCGCCGAACAGGCTGCCGCTTAATTCGTCTCTCAGGCGGGGGACAACCGCCCTGACCAACCTCTTGTTGGCCACTGAGTATCGGATCGAGATCGCGCAGCGGCCATAGATTCGATGCTCGAACAAAGCGAGCGTGATCCGGTTTTCGGCAAAACGCTCCGCTGGTTCCATTACCCAGGATAAAAAAATGTCTTCCTTTTCGCGATACCTGCCCTTTGTGGCCGCCATGGCGCTTGTCGTCGTGGCTTCGAACATCCTCGTCCAGTTCCCCATGCAGGGCCAGATCGGCGGCCTGTCGCTCGCCGACGTTTTGACCTGGGGCGCCTTCACCTATCCCTTTTCCTTCCTGGTCACCGACCTTGCCAACCGCCGCTACGGACCCGCCGTGGCGCGCCGGATCGTCTTTGTCGGCTTCATGACGGCGGTGGTCTGCTCGATCCTCGTCCCGCCCTTCCTGTTCCGTCATGGCCTGATTGAGTTCGAGACATCAGCCGACCGGCTGGTGCGCATCGCGGCCGCTTCGGGCGCTGCCTTCCTGACCGCGCAGTTGCTCGACGTCACCGTGTTCAACCGGCTGCGTCGGCAGAGCTGGTGGCGGGCACCGATCATCGGCACGCTGGTCGGATCGGTGTTCGACACCGTCGTGTTCTTCGGTGTGGCTTTTTCGGCCGCCTTTGCCTTTGTCGGTCCAAGCGACAGTTTCGCGCTCGAAAGCGCCCCATTGATGGGCGTGTTTCATGTCGATGCCATGCGCTGGGTGTCCTGGGCGCTCGGCGACCTCAGCGTGAAGCTGATCATCGCCGTCGTGGCACTGATTCCTTACCGGCTGCTCGCCGCCCGCTGGAGCCAGCCGGCCATTGCCGCGGCCTAAGCCGTGATTCCCTGGATCCAGCTGGACTCCGCGAAAACGCCCGACGGCCAGCAGGAATTGCGGCTGAAACGGCGCGGTTCCGAATTCTCGATCATGCTCGGCACCAACGAGCTGATGAACAGCCGGCTGAACGGCTCCGAGGAGGCGCTGGCGAAACTGTCCTGCCAAAGGATTGTGGGCCATCGGCAGCCGAAGATCCTGATCGGCGGGCTTGGCATGGGTTTTACGCTGCGCGCTGCTCTCGCCGAACTGGGCGACAATGTCGAGATCGTTGTCGCGGAACTGGTGCCGGCCGTCGTGGCCTGGGCGCGCGGCCCAATGGCCGAGATTTTCGCAGGGTCGCTCGATGATTCCCGCGTCACCATCCGCGAAACCGATGTCGGCCAGTTGATACGGTCCGGGGCCGGAGCCTGGGACGCGATCCTGCTCGACGTCGACAATGGCCCCGAGGGCATCGTCCATAAAGGCAATGACGCCCTCTACAGCGTGGCTGGCCTCTCCGCCGCGCGTACCGCCCTCAAGCCGGGCGGCGTGCTGGCGGTGTGGTCGCAGGGACCTGATGCCGGTTTCACGCGGCGGCTGAAACAGGCAGCTTTCGCCGTCGAGGAAGTCAACACGCGCGCCAACGGCAAGCGCGGCGCGCGTCATGTCATCTGGATAGCCACCAAAGCCTCATGATCTTGACCAAGATCGTCGGCAGCCGGGGCTAGTTTGACCGCTGAAGTTCGGCGGCAAGGGCCTCCAGCAGCCCGCGAGTCCCCTCCTCCCGTCCCTTGGCGGAATCGATGCCGTCGAAGAAAGCGCCCTGCTCGGTGTAGGTCAGCCTTGTGCCATCGCCTGAGGGCGTCAGCTCCACGGTGGTCAGCGATGCCGACATGGGCTGCGGCCCGACCGCCATCCTGTAGGAAAACACGATGCGCCGGTCGGCGACGATGTCCTGGAATTGCGCGTCGAGCCTGATCTCCGGGCCGCCGCCATAGCTGAAGCGAGACACCTCGCCGCCGCCGACGCGAAAGTCGAAGCTGAATTCGGCAACGGCAAAACCATCGCCTTCGATGCGCCAACGCCGCACCGTCGCTTCGTCGGCGAAGGCATGGAAGACACGTGACGGCGATTGCGGATAGGTCCGCTCGATGGTGAAGGTGGAGTGGATGACGGAATGCTCGTCCTTGACGGAGGCAATCTGGTTCATTGCGGTTCGTCCTTTTTCTGGTCCTGATTTTTCTCGGGGGATTGATCCGTCTCGGCCAGGATCTGGCCAAGACGGTCGAGATGGCGTTCCGCCGGTAGGCGGCGTTCGGCAATCCAGTCGGCGAGCGGAGCGAGCCCGCCCGGTTCGATCCGGCAGGTGCGCACCCGCCCGATCTTTTCGCTGCGGATCAGACCGCAGGCCTCCAGCGCCTGGAGATGCTGCAGCACGGCGGCGAAGGTCATGCCGAACGGCTTCGCCAGCTGGCTGACGGTGGCCGGTCCGCTGCTCAACCGTTCCAGGATCTGCCGACGGGTGGGCTCGACAAGAGCGCGAAGGATGCCGTCGATCTCTGAACGGTTAAGCATGGACTTAAGTATCGTTGGCACCATCTCAATTGTCAAGTCCAGACTAAAGTTTTTTCGCAAACACGGTCATGGTCGATAAACTCATTCAGATTTAGTGGCCTGTCAGGGAGAACGCTGGGATGGCCGACGCATGGACAAAATCGCCAAGAGGCGTCGCGGCGGAGCTGCCACTCAATCCTGGTGCAGAATGAATTCCAGGTAGAGATTGCGCTGCAGGATCGACTGGTTGTCGTCGGAGATCAGCGAAACCATCAGCGCGCCGTCATCGCGGGTCCAGACGTCTAGCCCTTCCATATTGTCGATCTGGTAGCCCATGTCGGCTTGCAGCAGCACCGGCCCGTCGGCAACAGCGCCCTTCTCGACGCTCTCTCCATAAATGCGCCGCAGCCGCATCTTGAGGCCGCCCGTCATGGTGAAACTGCGCTCCAGCAGCAAAAGGTCGCCATCGGGCAGAAAGGCGCCGTCGGTGATGTCGAAATCGCCGTTGCGCTTGACGGTGAAGACGCCCTTGCGCGGCCCTTCGATGATGGCGGCGTAGATGTTGCCGGCCTTGTCGAGGCTCTTTTCCGAGACCACGACAAGGCCACCCCGATGCTGGCCGTTGGCATTTGAATGGGTGACTGTCTCGAAGCCGCGGTTCTGCCGCAGTTCCCGCGCCGGCGCCAGGAAATCCAGCTGCCTGAACGGCACCTTCATGTTGTCCGGGTCGATCCTGAACTGGACGACGCGGTGGTTGCGTTCGAAACCGACGGTGGCGATGCCGTCCTTGACCGCGAGGCCCTCGGCATCGACTTCCCGTTTTTCGTCGATCGGCTGGCCGCTCTGGTCGACCATTTGCTGCATGCGAAAATTCTGGATGCCGACGGGTCGCCCATCGGCGTCGCGGGCCACCGAGCCGAAGAACCAGTAACCGGTATCGGCCACACCGATGAAATCGCTGCCGGCTTTCAGAAACCGGAAGGCCGACAGCGCGCCGAAATCGTGTGATGGCGAGGTCATCTCCAGCCCGCCGACGAATTCGAGTTGGCCAAACTGCTTGTCGGTGCCGCCAATATGGAATTTGGTGATCGGGCGGGCCGAGACTGCGACAGGCTCAACTGCGGCCGAGCCGGCCGAACCGGCTGGCGCCGAAGCCATGCCGGCAAGCAAGGCGATGGCGGCGAAAAGCGTGTCCCGAAACCCGCGCCGCGAAAGGATCATCCGGCGCGTCGCGTGCCGCCGCGCCGCGTATCCTTCGCGCTTTCCTCGGCAAACAGCGAAGCCAGTTGCTCGGTCATGGCGCCGGCTAGTTCCTCGGCATCGACGATGGTGACGGCGCGCCTGTAATAGCGGGTGACGTCATGGCCGATGCCGATGGCCAGCAGTTCGACCGGTGAGCGCGTCTCGATCAGCTCGATGACGGCGCGCAGATGACGTTCGAGATAATTGCCCGGATTGACCGACAGCGTCGAATCATCGACCGGCGCGCCGTCCGAGATCATCATCAGGATCTTGCGCTGTTCGGGCCGGGCGATCAGCCGGTTGTGCGCCCACAGCAGCGCCTCGCCGTCGATGTTTTCCTTGAGCAGGCCTTCGCGCATCATCAGGCCGAGGTTGCGCCGTGCCCGCCGCCACGGATGATCGGCCGACTTGTAGATGATGTGGCGCAGATCGTTGAGCCGGCCGGGGTTCGGCGGCTTGCCGTCTTTCAGCCACTTCTCGCGCGCCTGCCCGCCCTTCCACGCCCGCGTGGTGAAGCCAAGGATCTCGACCGAGACGCCGCAGCGCTCCAGCGTGCGCGCCAGGATATCGGCGCAGGTGGCGGCGACCGTGATCGGCCGGCCGCGCATCGAACCGGAATTGTCGAGCACCAGCGTCACCACCGTGTCGCGGAATTTGGTGTCGCGCTCCTGCTTGAACGACAGCGGCTGCATCGGATCGATGACCACGCGCACCAGCCGCGCCGGGTCGAGATAGCCCTCTTCCAGGTCGAAATCCCAGGACCGGTTCTGCTGCGCCATCAGGCGGCGCTGCAGCCGGTTGGCGAGCCGACCAACGACGCCCGACAGATTGGCGAGCTGCTTGTCGAGGAAGGCGCGCAGCCGGTCGAGCTCTTCCTCTTCGCAAAGCTCCTCGGCGCCAACCGTCTCGTCGAAAGCTGACGTGTAGATCTTGTAGTCGATTTCCTTCGGCAGATTGGTGAAGGGATTGTCGTTGCGGCGCGCCTCGCCGGGTGTCTCGGCGTCGGCATCGTCATCGTCGGACAGATCGTCGGCCGTTGCGTCGGAGGCTTCGGTCTCCGCCGATTGCTCGTCGTCTGCCGATGCCTCGGCATCCTCGGACTGCGACTGCTCGGAGCCGGAATCGTCTTCGCCGCCCTCCTCGCTCTGTTCCTCGCCTTGCGGCTGGTTGTCGTCATTGTCCTCGGAGTCTTCGGTCTCCTGGTCGTCGCCGAGTTCCTCGGCCATTTCCATGGAGGCGAGCATCTCGCGCACGACGCGGGCGAAGGCCTGCTGATCCTCGAGCTTTTCCGACAGGCCGTCGAGGTCGGCTCTGGCTTTCTCCTCGACCCAGGGCCGCCAGAGTTCGACCAGCCGCTCGCCGCTCTTCGGCACCGGCCGGCCGGTCAGCTTTTCGCGCACCATCAGCGCGAGCGCCTCCTCGATGGGCGCATCGGCCTTGTCCTTGACGTCGACGAGGTTGGCCTTGGTGTATTTATCCTCAAGCATCGAGCCGATATTGTCGGCGACGCCCTGCATGGCGCGGCTGCCGATCGCCTCGACGCGAGCCTGCTCGACCGCATCGTAGATGGCGCGGGCGGCCTTGCCTTCGGGCGCCAGCTTGCTGTGGATGCGAACATCATGGCAAGCGCGCTTCAACGCCATGGAATCGCCGAGTCCGCGGGTGATCGCGATGTCGGCTTTCGATGCCTTCTTGGGCAGTTCGGGCAGCCGCGCGCGGCTGCCCGCCAGCGCCGGCCTGTCCTTGGCGAAGCCGACTTCCATCTCCTTGTCGCCGGCGATGGCGCGCATGCAGACGGTGACGGCGCGCTTGAAGCTGTCGGCTTCAGACCCCGTCTTCGACTTGTTGCGCGTGTTGTCGCCTGGACCCGCCATCGAGGCTCTGCTTAGCCCAGCACCACGTTGGCCGCGCTCTCTGGCAGATCCTGGCCGAAGGCGCGCTGGTAGAACTCGGCGACCACCGAACGTTCCAGCTCGTCGCACTTGTTGAGGAAGGTCAGCCGGAACGCCATGCCGACATCGCCGAATATTTCGGCATTCTCGGCCCAGGTGATGACGGTACGCGGGCTCATCACCGTCGACAGATCGCCATTGATGAAGGCCGAGCGCGTCATGTCGGCGACGCGCACCATCTTGTTGACGATGTCCTTGCCTTTGGTGTCGCGATAATGCTTGGCCTTGGCGAGCACGATGTTCACTTCATTGTCGTGCGGCAGATAATTCAGCGTGGTGACGATCGACCACCGGTCCATCTGCGCCTGATTGATCTGCTGGGTGCCGTGATAAAGGCCGGTCGTGTCGCCCAGCCCGACCGTGTTGGCGGTCGAAAACAGGCGGAACGCGGGATGCGGGCGGATGACCCGGCTCTGGTCGAGCAGCGTGAGGCGGCCGGACGATTCCAGCACGCGCTGGATGACGAACATCACATCCGGACGGCCGGCGTCATACTCATCGAAACACAGCGCGACATTGTGCTGGTAGGCCCAGGGCAGGATGCCGTCGCGGAATTCGGTGATCTGCAGGCCGTCCTTGACTACGATCGCGTCCTTGCCGACAAGATCGATACGACTGACATGGCTGTCGAGGTTGACGCGCACGCACGGCCAGTTGAGGCGGGCGGCGACCTGTTCGATATGGGTCGATTTTCCGGTGCCGTGATAGCCCGAGACCATGACGCGGCGGTTGTAGGCGAAGCCGGCGAGGATCGCCAAGGTCGTCGCCTTGTCGAACAGATAGTCGGGATCGATGTCGGGCACATGCTCTGATGTCACCGAATAGGCCGGCACCACCATCTTGGACTCGAAGCCGAATTTCTCCTTCACCGACACCGTCGTGTCGGGCAGATTGGCGATGTCGCGATCGACCTTGTTCATATCTCTCAACGTCTCCACGGGCGAAACGTCGCGTTGCGCCGGCAATCCATTTTGTTCGGGGGCGGTCTTAGAGCCTTTTCCAACCTTATGAAAGTTGGAAAACGACACAAACCATAGGGTCGCTCAGCACAGGCCTGCCTGTTTGAGCACGCGATAGGCCTGGAGCACATCGCGGAACCGGTCTTCCGAACCTCTGTCGCCGCCATTCGCATCCGGATGGTGACGCTTCACCAGTTCCTTATAGCGCGCCTTGATGTCCTTGCCAGTCGCCTTTGTATCAAGGCCAAGCGTTTCCAGCGCCTTGGCCTCAAGGGGCTTGGCCTTGCGCTCGCGCGCCTCGCGCGGATCCTTCGGCCCCTTGAACAGGTCGAACGGATCGCGCATGCGGTTGTAGTAGCCGGCGCGGCCGGAGCGCATCTGCGCCATATCGGGCGAGGAGCGTGTCGAGGCGCCGTTGACGCCCATCTTCCAGGTCGGCCGATGGCCGGTCATCGCTTCCTTCTGGAAGCGCGCGACCTCGGTGTCCGGCACGCCGGAGAAGTAGTTGAAGCCCTTGTTGTACTCGCGCACATGGTCGAAGCAGAAGCGGAAATACTCGCCCTCCTTCATGCGCCCGACAGGCGCGCGATGCGTGCCCGCCTCCTTGCAGCCATCCCACTGGCAAATCGGCGCGTGCGCCTTCACCTCCGCGTCCTTGTCTGGACGGACGCGAATCTTCTCGAAATATTTGGGATACGGCTTCATCTCACCCATTTATGGGGCGTTCGCAGATGCGAAACAAGAATTGACATTTTCGCGATCATCGCCCTAACCGCTGAATCGCGGCTTAAAGCGGGCGAATGACCGATTTTGTTGTACGCCGGCGGCCTTGTGAAACCGATTTTCGGTTTCCATGGCGGCGAGCCAGCCATATGTGGTGAAGGGAAAAGACGATGTCCATACAGGCGACCATGGAAGACAAGCTCAACAAGGCATTTTCGCCCGAGCGGCTCGTCATCCTCAACGAAAGCCATCTCCACGCCGGCCATCATCACGTGGAATCCGGTCACCACACGGAATTCGACGGCGCCGGCGAGACGCATTTCCGGGTCCGCATCATCTCTCGGAGGTTTACGGGCATGAGCCGCATCGACCGTCATCGCGCCGTCAACCAGCTTCTGGCCGACGAGTTGAACGCGGGCGTGCACGCGCTGGCGATCGAGCCCGCGGCGCCCGGTGAACAGACGCGCTGGTAGGCCAAGCTGCGAGCCAGCCCTGCGCCTCTCACGCTGCGTTCAAATGACCGCTTCGATCAGAAACGGCCCCGGTCGAGACAAGGCAGCGTCGAGCAGCGCGTCGAAACGTTCGCAGCTATCCGCACGCGCCGCCTCCACGCCCATGCCTTTGGCCAGCGAAACCCAGTCCAGCGCCGGGTGGTCGAGATCGAGCATGCGCCTAGCATTCTCGCCGATCGCGTTCACGCCGACACTACGCATCTCGCCATGCAGGATCGCATAGGTACGGTTGGAAAAGACGATCGTCAGCACGTCGAGATGTTCCCGCGCCTGCGTCCATAGCCCCTGCACCGTGTACATGCCGCTGCCATCTGCCTCGAGATTGATCACCTTGCGGCCGGGACAGGCGATCGCCGCACCTGTCGCCAGCGGAATGCCGCCCCCGATCGACCCGCCCGTGCCCATCATGTAGTCATGCGGCGCGGCAAAGGCCGACAGCGCGAAGAAACGCCGCGCCGAGGTGACGGCCTCGTCGCAGACGATCACTTCGGCCGGCAGCTTTCTCGCGACGGACAGCGCAATGGCATCTTCCGTCAGCCGGCCGTTCGGTGTTCCCTCGTCAGGGAAGGCACTGCCAACCGCCGTCAGCTGTGACCGCTTGACGCCCAGTTCGTCGCGAAGCGCTTCCAGCGCCGCATGCAAGTCCTGCCCATGGGCTGCGAGCGTCAGCACCTGGCAGTCATCACGGACAAGCCGTCCCGGTTTTCCCGGATAGGCAAAGAAGGCGACCGGCTCCTTTCCGCCGACCAGCACAAGGACATCGATATCCCTGAGCATCGCCGTCGCCGCGTCGACCGGATAGGGGATGCGCGTCGGCGCGACACGCCCGCGCCCGCGCTGCATCCGGGCGATCAGGACCTCGCTGAACAGCCTGACATCGCAGGCAATCGAAATCTGGCCGGCGATTTCAAGAGCATCGGCCCGTGCCGCCCGCCCCCGAACGATCATGCCAACACGGCCCGGAGCCGCGCGGATCGCGGTAGCGATCGTTC
>NZ_JAPYKP010000042.1:0-40764 GCF_037179725.1 Mesorhizobium sp. Cs1321R2N1
CCCGCCTCCGCGTCGAGCGCCTTGGCGAAGCGGCTGAGCGCATCGGCCGGCGGGCGGATCGCCTCATTGGCTGCCGCCGTGCCGGAGAACTCGGCTTCCGCCTCGCCGAGCGCGACAAGTGCCGCAGGATCGGTGGCCAGCCATTCTTCGATGGCTTCCAGATCCGAACCTTCGAGCGAACCGTTCAGGTAGAACGGCAGCAGCGTTTCCATTTCGTCGCGGCGCGACATCTTTTCAGCGGCGCTCATGGCCACCCCCTGTCGTAACCGGCGGCCTTCAAGGCTTCGCCGAGTTTCTTGCGGGCGTAGAACATACGGGTCTTGACGGTCGCGACCGGGATGTCGAGCACCTGTGCGATCTCGGCCACCGATTGCCCTTGATAATAGGCGAGGTCGATCACCGTGCGGTGCTCGTCGGGCAAGGCGTCGATGAGGCGGCGCAAGGCGGCGGCCTTGTCCTCCTTCATGGTGACGACCTCAGGCGTGTCGGCGCTGTCGGGCACCGCCGCGGCGGCCTCGTCGTCGATCCAGTCTTCCTTCTTCTTGCGCAGCAGCGAGAGCGCCTTGAAGCGGGCGATGCCGAGCAGCCATGTCGAGACTTCGGACCGCCCTTCGAAGCTCGGCGCCTGGCGCCACAGTTCGAGGAACACTTCGTTCGCGATGTCGTCAGCCATCATTTCCGATCCCGTCTGGCGCGCCACGAAGCGGTAGACCCGCGCGTGATGACGCATGAACAGGAGCCGCACGGCGGCCCGGTCGCCCTTCGCGACCCGGTCGACAAGCGCGCGATCGGTTTCCGTCGCCGCCGTCATGGCCGGTCGAGCCGCCCGGCTCCTGTCTGCTCTGTCGCCGATCGATCCAAAAAGGTTCATCCTCCGCCAAGGAATTCTGGGAGGCTAACCGAAGAGCGGGACGGTTGCCAGAGCATCCCTTCTCGCCGTTTACGGGGAGAAGGTGCCGGCAGGCGGATGAGGGGCGGCGCCAGCCACTCAATCAGGAGAGAAAAGCCTTCGCCTTCATCGTCGCCGGCACTGGCACGCCAAGCCGGCTCAGAACCGTTGGCGCCAGTTGCAACTGGTCGAGCAGCGTATCGGCTTCCGGCCCTTCGCCCTGTCCGAAATAATACAGCGCGAAATCCTGCATCTCGTCGTCATGGCCGCCATGGTGGCCGCGGTCGGTCTGGCCGTGGTCGGCAGTGACGATGACCTCGTAGCCGGCCTCGATCCAGCTCGGCATGAAGGCCGCCAGCATGCCGTCCATGGCGTAGCAGGCATGGTCCATCTCGTGGCAGTCATGGCCGAAACGGTGGCCCATCGAGTCCAGCGTGCAGGTGTGCAAGACACCATAGTCGATGCCGTGGCGCCGGGTGAGCATGGTCAGCGTCGCGAACAGGTCGATATCGCTCGGCGTCATCTGGTTCTTGAGATTATAGCCGGTCATGGTGTGGAAGCGGCCATGCGTGATCGGGCCGTCCGGCTCGTCATATTCCATGTCCTCGACGAGGTCGAACGGGTAGGAGCGGAAGAATTCGGACCAGTAGGAATGGGTGACCGCGCCGGTCTTGCCGCCGGCCTTGCTGACTTCCGAGAAGATGTCGGGCTGCCCGACGCGAAAGCGGTTCTCGTTGGACAGAATGCCGTGCACCTGCGGCGACACGCCGGTGTGGATCGAGGCATAGCAGCAGGCCGAGGTCGACGGCAGCACCGAGCGCATCTTCCACACCCGTGCCCCGCCCGACTGCACCCAGCCTTCGAGATTGCCCATCAGCCGGCGCCAGTTCCGGTAGGGAACGCCATCGAGGATGATCAGCAGAAGCTTGGATTGGATCGCCACGGGCTGCTCCATGCGATTGTCTGTCGGTGGCGTCGATGAGCCGGTTGAAGAAGGGCATGATCAACCCGCCTCCGCCGCGCATCAGCACGGCCGTGTCGTGATAGATCACCTTGCGCTTTGCTAGTTCCCGGCGCTGGCCATGCGCCGCCCCTTGATCGCCTTTTCCAGCCAGCCGATCTCCATTTCCGGAACGGACGACAACAACAGGTCGGTATAGGCATCGAACGGCGGTGTGAGCACCTTGCTCTTGGAACCGTAGCGCACCACTTCGCCGCGATACATCACCGCGATCGAATCGGCGATCGACTTCACCGTCGCGAGGTCGTGGGTGATGAACAGATAGGCTACGTTTTCCTCCCTCTGCAGTTCGAGCAGCAGCTTGAGGATGCCGTTGGCCACCAGCGGATCAAGCGCTGATGTCACTTCGTCGCAGATGATCAGCTTGGGCTTGGCGGCGAGCGAGCGGGCAATGCAGACACGCTGCTTCTGGCCGCCGGAGAGCTCGGCCGGGTAGCGGTCGACAAAGCCCTTGCCCATTTCGATCTTGTCGAGCAGTTCGGCGACGCGGGCATCGCGCTGCCTGCCGCGCATGCCGAAATAGAATTCGAGCGGCCGGCCGATGATGGTGCCGACGGTCTGGCGCGGGTTCATCGCCACGTCGGCCATCTGATAGATCATCTGCAGCTGGCGCAGGTCTTCCTTCGGCCGGTCGGCAAGCCGGTTGGCCAAGGGGCGCCCGTCGAACGTAACAGTGCCTTGCTCGGGCGGCAAAAGTCCGGTTATGGCGCGCGCCAGCGTCGACTTTCCGGAGCCGGATTCGCCAACCACGGCCAACGTCTGGCCGGGGTAGATGTCGACCGAGACGTTCTTCAGCACCTTGACGTGGCCGCCGCCATAGGCGGCGGTCACGTTCTTGACCGACAGGAACGGCGTGGTGCCGGGTTTTTGCTCGGCATGTTCGATCTCGTGCACCGAAACCAGCGCATTGGTGTATTCCTGCCGCGGTTCCTTGATGATCTGGCGGGTGCCGCCCCATTCGACCAGCCGCCCGTGACGCAGCACCATGATCTCGTCCGAAACCTGGGCGACGACGGCCAGGTCGTGCGTGATGTAGAGCGCCGCCACATGGGTGTCGCGGATAGCATCCTTGATCGCCGCCAGCACGTCGATCTGCGTCGTCACATCGAGCGCCGTGGTCGGTTCGTCGAAGACGATCAGGTCAGGCTCCGAGCACAGCGCCATCGCCGTCATCACACGCTGCAGCTGGCCGCCCGAAACCTGGTGCGGAAAGCGTTCGCCGATGGCTTCCGGGTTGGGCAGGCTGAGCTTCTTGAACAACGCGACGGCGCGCTTCTCGGCCTCCGCTCGTGTCGCCGTTCCATGCAGCAGCGTGGCTTCCACCACTTGGTCCATCAGCCTGTGCGCGGGATTGAAAGCGGCCGCCGCCGACTGCGCGACATAGCAGACCTCGCGACCGCGCAGCTTGCGAAAGTCCTCCTTGCCGCCCTTGAGGATGTCGCGGCCGTTGAGGAGCACCTCGCCGCCGGTGATCCGCACGCCACCACGGCCATAGCCCATGGATGACAGGCCGATGGTCGACTTGCCGGCACCGGATTCACCGATCAGGCCGAGCACCTTGCCCTTCTCCAGTGTCAGCGAGACATCGTGCACCAGCGTGATGGTCTTCGGCGCCTCACCGGGCGGATAGACCGTCGCCTCGATGCGCAAATTGCGGATGTCGAGCAGGGGGGTGGACTTTGCCTTGCCGTCAGCCATCACCCGCGTCCTCCCTTCAGGCTTGTCGTGCGGTTCAGCACCCAGTCGGCGACAAGATTGACCGAGATCGCCAGCGCCGCGATCGCGGCCGCGGGGATGAGCGCTGCGCCTATGCCGAACACGATGCCGTCCTTGTTCTCCTTCACCATGCCGCCCCAGTCGGCGTCCGGCGGCTGCACGCCAAGGCCGAGAAAGGAAAGCGTCGACAGGAACAGCACTGCGTATATGAAGCGCAGGCCGAGCTCGGAGATCAGCGGCGACAACGCGTTGGGCAGGATTTCACGGAAGATGATCCAGACGCTGCCCTCGCCGCGCAGCTTGGCGGCTTCGACATAGTCCATGACGTTGATGTCGACGGCGACAGCGCGCGACAAACGGTAGACGCGCGTCGAGTCGAGAATGCCCATCACCAGGATCAGCGTCACCAGGTTGGTTGGCAGCACCGAGAGCACCACCAGGCCCATGATCAGTGTCGGGATCGACATCAGGAGGTCGACGAGGCGCGACAGGATCGTGTCGAACCAGCCGCCGAACACCGCGGCCGAAAAGCCGAGGATGGCGCCGAGCGAGAACGACAGCGCGGTGGCCAGCACCGCGATGAACAAGGTGATGCGGGCGCCATAGATCATCCGGGACAGCAAATCGCGGCCGAGATTGTCGGTGCCCAGCCAATGCGCCGCCGACATCGGCTCCCAGACATCGCCGACAATTTCGGCGTTGTCATGCGGCGAAATCCACGGCGCGAAGATCGCCGCCAGCACGAATAGTGCCGTCAGGACAATGCCGATCAACGCGGGGATGGGGATGCGTTTGATATCGAGCATGCCCGCCCCCTATTTCGGATGTCGCAGACGCGGATTGGCGACGATCGCCGCTATGTCCGCGATGATGTTGAGACTGATGTAAACGGCAGCGAAGATCAGGCCGACGGCCTGTACCACCGGCACGTCACGCTTGGTCACGTGATCGACGAGATATTGTCCCATGCCGGGATAGACGAAAATCACCTCGACCACGACGACGCCGACGATGAGATAAGCGAGGTTGAGCATGACGACGTTGATGATCGGCGCGATGGCATTGGGGAAGGCGTGCTTGCGGATGACGTTGAACGCTGACAGGCCTTTCAGTTCCGCCGTCTCGACATAGGCCGACTGCATGACATTGAGGATCGCAGCTCGCGTCATGCGCATCATGTGGGCGAGGACCACCAGCGTCAGCGCCGTCGCCGGCAGCGCGATCGCCTGCATCCGCTCACCGAACGGCATGCCCTCATAGACGGTCGAGATGCCGGGAAAGATCTGCCACTTCACGGCGAAGAAATAGACAAGCACATAGCCGATGAAGAATTCCGGGAAGGAGGTCGAGGCGAGCGCCAGGCCGGAGATCAGCTTGTCGACCCAGCCATTGCGGTAGCGCACGGCGATCAGGCCAAGCGTGATCGCCAGCGGAATGGCCACGATCGCCGCCCAGAAGGCGAGGAACAGTGTGTTCCACAAGCGCGACTTGATCGAGGTCGCGATATCCTGCCCGCTTGACATCGCAGTGCCGAGGTCGCCGGTCAAGACGCCGCCGAGCCAATGGAAATACCTGACATAGGCCGGGTCGTTCAGCCCAAGCTGCTCGCGCAGATTGGCCAGCGACTCCGGTGTCGCCGATTGTCCCAGAATGGCCTGCGCGACGTCGCCGGGCAGGATCTGCGTGCCGGCGAAGATCAGGACCGAGATGGCCAACAGAAGCAGGATGCCCAGCGCAATGCGCTGGGCAATTAGTTTCAGGATGGGTGAAGACATCTCTGCAAAGCCGGACTCAGGCCTGCAGCCAGCACTTCGCCAGGGCGTAGCCGTTCATCAGCTCCTGATGCGGGTCGTCCACCCAGCCATCGACCTTGGCACCGGTGGCGTCGATGAACTGATTGAACATCGGCAGGATCAGGCCGCCTTCGTCGCGCACCATGACAGCCATGTCGTGGTACATCTGCTTGCGCTTGGCCTCATCGAGTTCGGCACGCGCCGCCAGCACCATCTTGTCGAAATCCGGGCGCTTGAAACGCGTGTCGTTCCAGTCGGCGGTCGACAGATAGGCGGTCGAGTACATCTGGTCCTGCGTCGAGCGGCCGCCCCAATAGGAAGCGCAGAAGGGCTGCTTGTTCCAGACTTCGTTCCAGTAGCCGTCGCCGGGCTCGCGCTTGAGCTCGATCTTGATGCCCGCCTTGGCCGCGCTCTGCTGGAAGAGCTGTGACGCGTCGACGGCGCCCGGGAAGGCAACGTCCGAGGTCCTGAGCAGCACGGTGCCGTCATGACCTGATTTCTTGTAGTGGAACTTGGCCTTGTCGGGATCATACTTGCGCTGCTCGATCTCGCTGAACAGCGGATAGGACGCGTTGATCGGGAAGTCGTTGCCGAGCGAGCCGTAACCGCGCAGCACCTTGGTCAGCATCTCCTCGCGGTCGATCGCCAGCTTCAGCGCCATCCTGAGGTCGTTGTTGTCGAACGGCGCCGTGTTGCAATGCATGATGAACACGTAGTGGCCGGGGCCTGCGTGGTTGCGGATGGTGACGCCCGGCACGCGCTTGATCAGGTCGACGATCTTCGGCTCGACGCGGTTGATCATGTTGACCTGGCCGCCCTGCAGTGCTGCCGTGCGGGCCGTCGCGTCGTTGATGACAATGACCTCGATCTGGTCGGCATGGCCCATCTTGTCGCCCTGCCAGTAATTGGCGAAGCGCTCGCCGCCATGGCGCACGCCGGGCTCGTTGGTCTTGACCACGTATGGGCCGGCCGAGATGCCGGCATCAGGCTTGTCCTTGCCGCCATTGGGCTGGACGATCAGGTGATAGTCGCTGAGCAAATAGGGAAGATCGGCGTTGGCCTCCTTCAGCGTCAGCACCACTTCCTTGCCGCTGGCCTTGATGGTCTCGATGCCCTTCATATAGCCGAGCGCGCCGGATTTCGATTTCTCGTCCGAATGGCGCTCGAGCGTGGCGGCGACGTCCTCGGCGGTCACCGTCTTGCCGTTGTGGAATTCGACGCCGTCGCGGATCTTCAGCGTCCAGGTCTTCGCATCGTCCGAGGAGCCGATCTCTTCGGCGATACGGTTCTCGAGCTTGCCGTCCGGCGACAACTCGACGATCAATTCGCCCCAGCACTTGCCGAAAGCGAACGGCACCTGCGTCATCATCAGCGCCGGATCGAGGCTGTTGGTGGACTCACCGCCGACCAGGCCGGCCTTCAGCGTACCGCCCTTGACCGGACCCGCCGCGCGCGCAGCGCTTGAAAGCAGTGCGTTGGCGAAGGGTGCGGCGATGCCGAGCGCGGCCGCCCGGCCGAGAAAATCACGACGGCTCAGTTTGCCCGACGCAACCCGCCGGCTAAGGAATTCCAGTTCATTTGACATTTGAGTTCCTCACTCTGTTGGTTCGACTCTGCGGTCGATTTTCTTGCTTGTTGTTAAAGGGAATAATGACCGCAAGGGAAAGCGGTAAGCAAGACCGAATGCGACATGCCGTGGCGTAAATCGCACGTCGCATTTGGACCAACGATTTCAGTACTCAAACCAGCGCGCGCGGGACCTTTTCGTCGAAATCGCGCTCGAAGACGAGGTTTTCACCTTCGTAGGCCTCGATTCTAGCGCTGACGATGAAGTTTTGTGCGTCCGACCGCATCTGGGCCCATGTTTCGGTGCGGACCGACCATCCATTTCGCGACAGGGTCTGCGTCCAGTGTGTTTTCCCAGAGGCTGACAGAGGATCGTCGGGATGGATGGTCCAGGTTTCGCGGGCGATGCTGCCGTTGACCAGGCCGTGGTCGAGATCGCGCACTTCGCCGAAATCATCGGCAATGGAAAGCGTGACGATTCCCGTCTTTTCGTCGCGGTCGACATGGCGTTCGGAATTGGCGGGACGGATCGTCTCGGTCGCCCAGGGCGCGGCCCCTTCGGGCTCCGCGAAAACGGCTTCGTCGCCTGTTGCCAGCAGTCGCAACGGCACCGATAGCGTGGCGTCCGACAAGGTCAGTCGTGCCGGTTCCGGCGAAGGCCAGATCATTGGCCAGTAGGCGGTCGAAACGGCGACGCGCAGACGGTGGCCGGCCGGCACGCGGTAGGCGCATTGATCGAGCACGACACGCGCCGAAACCGTCTCCCCGGGGACCAGTGCTTCGGGGAATTCATGCGAGTTGCGGTGCGTCAGATTGAGCACGCCATAGGAGATAAGTTCCGAGGCGCCGTCGGGATGCACGTCGCAAAGCCGGACCGCGATGTTGGCCTGGGGCCGATCGGAGGCAAGCAGGACCTCAAGCTCCGGCGCGCCGACGATCTCGATCGGCTTGGTGAGCTCAGGCTGGTCGAAACACGCCGACAGCCCATCGTCAGGGCGCTGATCACCCGGCAATTCCGGCCCGAAGGTGAACGGAAAGTATTCGCCGCCGGCAAGCCCGCAGGTCTGCGGCGAAACGACGATTGAAGGCCCTGCATCAGGGGAAATGAGTTCGATCGCTTCAACCGCTATGCTGGACGACGGCCATTCCTGCTCGGCTATCCAGCGGCCGGGCCGCTCTGGATGCCAGCGTGCGGGACGCACGCTGTCCATCACATAGGCGCGATAGTCGGGATCGGCCTCGACGCCGGTCTCGGCGCCCTTCAGCCAGTGGTCCCACCAGCGCAGCGCTTCCTGGAGGAAGCCGATGGCGGGCTTGGGTTCGGCATAGTGCGGGTATTTATGAATCCACGGTCCGACGATACCCTTGACCGGGGCCTCGATGTTGCTGACGAGGTGCGAGATCGTGTTGCGGTAGCCGTCGTGCCAGCCGCCGATCGACAGCACCGCGGCATGAACAGCGGAAAAATCCTCGCAGATCGAACCGCGCTTCCAATAGGCGTCGCGATGCTGGTGGCTGAGCCACAGCGGCAAAAGGAACGACTGGTTCTCCAGCCGTTTCAGCCACAGATCGCGCCATTTGTCGTCGCCGGCAATCAGCGGATCCGGTGGCCGCGACGAATAGGACAGCATGGTCGAGGCCCAGCCGAAATTCTCGAGCAGCAGGCAGCCGCCCTTGTAGTGGATGTCATCGGCATAGCGGTCGACGGTCGAGCACAGGCTGATCACTGCCTTGAGCGCCGGCGGCTGTTTGGCCGCCACCTGCAGGCAATTGAAGCCGCCCCAGGAAATACCCATCATGCCGACATTGCCGTTGCACCAGGGCTGCGCCGCCGCCCAGGCAATGACATCGCAGGCGTCCTGCAGTTCCTGCTCGGAATATTCGTCGTCCATCAGCCCTTCGGAATCACCATTGCCGCGCATGTCGACGCGGACCGAGGCGTAGCCGTGGCCGGCAAAATAGGGATGGGTAAGCTGATCGCGAAAGATCGTCCCGTCGCGCTTGCGGTAAGGCAGGTGCTCAAGGATGACGGGTACTGGATCGTCGCCCGCATCCTCCGGCATCCATACCCGCGCCGACAGCCGGCAGCCATCGGGCATGACGATGCCCATGTCGGGAAATTCGACGACCTTGCGGGGAAATTCGGTGATGGTTTTCATGGCAGGCATAACGCTCCGCGGCACGAGAACTTTCAATCGGCATTCGCGACTGGAGCAGCGAAATATGCGACCTGTGCCGCTACCTGTTTCATACCGTCAATTTAGCGGAATGTCGTTTTCGGCCTTGTTCGCCTGATAGACGCCGGACAGCTCGTCATAGCGTCCGGAAATCCTGCCGATCCGCTCCTCCAGCCGCTGGCGCTCGACCTCGGGCAGCGCTCTCACCAGCCTGCGGATCGAAAAACTTTTCCAATAGGCGTTCTCGGCGTTGTAGCCGCCGGGATCAAGGGTGAAGACCTCTTTCAGGATTTTGAGATCATGCGGAATGGCGAAACTGTCGCGCGAATCCTCGTGGCTGAACAAATAGTAGAAATTGTCGAAGCCGGTCCAGGTGATCGCCGACAGGCAGAGCGAACAGGGTTCATGCGTGGCAATGAAGATGGCATCTTTCGTGTCGACACGTTCGGCCTTGGGCATTTCGTAAAAGCGCTTCAGGCAATGCACCTCGCCATGCCAGAGCGGGTTTTCCATCTCGTTGTTGGTCTCGGCCAGCACCAGCGACCGGTCGCCCTTGCGCAGGATCGCCGCGCCGAACAGCTTGTTGCCGTGCGCGACGCCTTCTGCCGTCTTCGGCACGATGTCGTGCTCGATCACGTCGAGCAGGCGGTCGATCAGCGAAATGTCGGTCATCACAAGCTCTCGTCGGGGATATGGATCTCGTAGGCGTGCGAGAAATGGAATTCCTCGAGATTGGCGCCGTCGCCGCCACGGTCGACGATCAAAAAGTCCTGAGGCTCTCCGATGGGCGTCAGCACGCCGTGCCAGAGATTGCGGGAATAGTTGATGCCTTGCCCCGGCACGGTGATGAAGGCATGTGGTTCGCCCGGCCCCTCCTTGCCGTCATGGCAGACGACGACCAGGAACGGACGCGGCGACAGCGGGATGAAAGCCTGACTGCCGAGCGGATGACGCTCGACCATGGTCAGCTTCAGCGGCATCTCGTAGGGCGTGCCGCGTACCATGGAAATCAGCACGCGGGCGTTATGTCCTGCCGCTTCAGCGGTGGCGAGAGCGTGGTAGCGCTCGGCCTTGCCGCCATTGATCGGATAGTGATTGTCGCCGCCCATGTCGATGACGTCGCCGAATTCGGCAAAGGCCTCGCGGGTCAGCGGCCGCGCGACGATGCGGGTCATGACGTCCGCTTCGCGATGCCAGCCCCGCCGAGCTTGGCATGCCGGTTGACATCCTTGTAGAGCAGATAGCGGAATTTGCCGGGGCCGCCGGCATAGCAGGCCTGCGGGCAGAAGGCGCGCAGCCACATATAGTCGCCGGCCTCGACTTCGACCCAGTCCTGGTTGAGCCGGTAGACAGCCTTGCCTTCGAGCACATAGAGCCCGTGTTCCATGACATGTGTCTCGGCGAAAGGAATGACCGCGCCGGGCTCGAGCGTGACGATGGTCATATGCATGTCGTGGCGCAGATCGGCGGGATCGACGAACCGCGTCGTTGCCCAGCGGCCTTCGGTGCCCGGCATCGGGGTCGGCGCGATCTCCTGTTCGTTGGTGAAGAAGGCCTTGGGGATCTCGAGACCGTCGACCGCCTGATATGCCTTGCGTATCCAGTGGAAGCGGACAGCTGCCTTGCTTTCGTTGCGGACTGTCCAGCCGCTGGCCGGCGGCAGGAAGGCAAAGCCGCCGGGGCTCAAGCTATGCTTCTTGCCGTCGAGCAGAACCGTCAGTTCGCCCTCGACCACGAACAGGGCGCCCTCGGCGCCGGCATCGGGCTCGGGCCGGGCGCTGCCGCCGCCGGGCGCGACCTCGACGATGTATTGCGAAAACGTCTCGGCAAAGCCGGACAGCGGCCGCGACAGGATCCAGACGCGGGTCTTGTCCCAGAACGGCAAGGCGCTGGTGACGATGTCCTGCATCACGCCCTTGGGAATGACGGCATAGGCCTCGGTGAAGACGGCGCGTCCGGTCAGAAGTTCGTTCTGGCCGGAATGGCCGCCCTGTGGGGCATAATAGGTGCGCTCGGGCATCCGGATCGTATCCATGGTTCAAACCTATTGTGGAAGCATGTCCTTGAGGCGGAGCAGCGCGATGCGCTCGACCTGCTTGCAGGCGGTTTCGAATTCGACGCCGCGGCCTTTGCCGATGCGGGCTTCGAATTCGGCGAGGATTTCCTCCTTTGTCTTGCCTTTCACCGCGATGATGAAGGGGAAGCCGAAGGTGGTGACGTAGGCGGCGTTGAGCTTGGAGAACAATTCACGCTCCTTGTCGGTCAGCGCGTCGAGGCCGGCGGAAGCCTGTTCCCTGGTCGATTCCGCCGTCAGCCGCCTGGCCTTGGCGAGCTTGCCGGCGAGGTCGGGATGGGCGTTGAGCACGCCGAGCCGCTCGGTTTCGCTGGCGGAACGGAAGATACGGCAGAGCGCATTGTGCAGGCCGCCGGCCGTGTCGTGCGCTGGGCCGAGTTCCAGCTCGTAGGCCCGTTCGGCAATCCAGGGCGAATGCTCGAACACGCCGCCGAAGGTGTGAACGAACGTCTCGAATTCCATCTTCGACGGGCGCAGAGCGGCCGGTTGATAGGGGTGATTTTCCTGCCAGTGCTTGGCGATGTCGATGCGCCGCGCCAGCCAGACCTTGTCGTGCGATTTGACATAATCGACGAAGCGTTTCAGCGCCGCCACCCGGCCCGGCCGCCCGACGAGGCGGCAGTGCAGACCGATGTTCATCATGCGCGGCCTGCCTGCCTTGCCCTCGGCATAGAGCGTATCGAAACTATCCTTGAGATAGGCAAAGAACTGGTCGCCCGAGTTGAAACCCTGCGGCGTGGCAAAGCGCATGTCGTTGGCGTCGAGCGTGTAGGGGATGATGAGCTGCGTGCCGTCCGCATGCTCGAACCAGTAAGGCAGTTCGTCGTCATAGGTGTCCGAGACGTAATCGAAGCCGCCTTCTTCGGCCACCAGCCGCACCGTGTTGACCGATGTGCGGCCCGTGTACCAGCCGGTCGGGCGCTGGCCGGTCACCTCGTAATGCAGCTTGATCGCCGCTTCGAGGTCGCGGCGCTCGTCCTCGGCGTCGTGGTCGCGGTAATCGATCCACTTCAGCCCGTGCGAGGCGATTTCCCAGCCGGCTTCCTGCATGGCCGTGACCTGGTCGGGTGAGCGCGCGAGCGCCGTGGCGACGCCATAGCAGGTCACAGGCACTTGCTCTTCGCTGAACAGGCGCAGCAGCCGCCAGAAGCCGGCCCGCGCCCCATATTCGTAGATTGATTCCATGTTCCAGTGGCGCTGGCCCACCCAGGGCGCCGCACCGACGATTTCTGACAGGAAGGCTTCCGAAGCCTTGTCGCCGTGGAGCACGCAGTTCTCGCCGCCCTCTTCGTAGTTGACGACGAACTGCACGGCGACATGCGCGCCGCCAGGCCATTTCGGATCCGGCGGATTGGCTCCGTAGCCACGCATGTCCCTGGTGTAACGCATCGTCCCTCCGCGCCCGGCATCACCGGAAGTATGATCAGGATATCGAAAGGGTGCTTCTCGCATTCCCCTCAAAATTTTTGAAAGTGTTTTTGTCGCACTCCGCTCGACCGGGACTTATGCATCGCCTTTAATTGGCGCACAATTCATCGCTAGTGCTCGATTGTACCGACCAATTTATTCGTATTGGAAAATGGGAGGCGGCCAATGGCAGAAACGTCGAAAGCCGATGGCGGGCGTCTGACGACCCATGTCCTGGATACCGCGACCGGCAGGCCGGCGGCGGGATTGTCGATCGCGCTCTACCGTCTCGACGGTGCCGATCGCACGCTTCTGAAGGAGGTCGTCACCAACGCCGACGGCCGCTGCGACGCGCCGCTGCTGGCGGGTGCCGACTTCCGCACCGGAGAATACGAACTGGTATTCGCGGCTGGCGACTATCTGCGCGGCCAGGGCACGAAGCTGCCCGCGCCTGCCTTCCTCGACAGCGTGCCGATCCGCTTCGGCATGGCGGAGGCGGTGCATTATCATGTACCATTGCTGATCTCGCCGTACGGCTATTCCACCTACAGGGGGAGCTGAGGCATGGCCAAGGTCAACATCCGCAACGAAATCCGCTTCATTCTCAATGGCAGGGATATCGCGCTGTCATCCGTGGCTCCCGATGCGACCTTGCTCGACTGGCTGCGGCTCGACCGTTCGCTGCGCGGCACCAAGGAAGGCTGTGCCGAGGGCGATTGCGGCGCCTGCACCGTGCTCATCGGCAAGCTTTCGGCCGCCGGACTGACCTATGAAAGCGTCAATGCCTGCATCCGCTTCCTCGGCTCGCTCGACGGCACCCATGTCGTGACGGTCGAGCATCTGCGTGGCGAAGCTGGCCAGTTGCATCCTGTGCAGCAGGCGATGGTCGATTTCCACGGCTCGCAATGCGGCTTCTGCACGCCGGGTTTTATCATGTCGCTCTATGGCCTGTGGATGAAATCACCGGACCCTTCGAACGGGGCCATCGAAAAAGCCCTGCAAGGCAATCTCTGCCGTTGCACCGGTTACGAGGCGATCATGCGTGCCGCGCACGCCATCTCGAGCTATGGCAAGGCGGCGAAGGATCCGCTGGCGGCGGAGCGCCGGGACATCACGACGCGGCTGCAGGCGTTGCGCGACGGCGCCAGGATCGAGATTGGCACCGGCAAGACACGGCTGGTCGTGCCGGCCGATGCCGACGATTTAGCGACCATCTTCGAAAAAGAACCCACCGCCACCGTCGTCGCCGGTTCGACCGACGTTGGCCTGTGGGTGACCAAGCATATGCGCGACATCTCGCCGGCGATCTTCATCGGCAATCTGCCGGGGCTTTGCACCATCACGGAAGACGATAGTGTCATCTCGATCGGCGCCGGTGTCACCTACACCGAAGCCTTTTCGACACTGTCGAAACGCATCCCGGCATTGGGGCCGTTGTTCGACCGCATTGGCGGCGAACAGGTTCGCAACATGGGCACGATCGGCGGCAACGTCGCCAACGGCTCGCCGATCGGCGACACGCCGCCACCTTTGATCGCGCTCGATGCGCGGCTGACGTTGCGCAAGGGCAAGACGCGGCGCACGATCCCGTTGCAGGATTTCTTTATCGCCTATGGCAAGCAGGACCGCCAGCCAGGCGAGTTCGTCGAGGCCGTGCATGTGCCGGTGCCGGCAAAGGACGTGAAATTCGCCGTCTACAAGGTCACCAAGCGCCGCGACGAGGACATCACCGCGACCCTTGGGGCCTTCTGCCTGGCTCTGGCCAAGGACGGCACGGTGGCCGATATCCGCATCGCCTATGGCGGCATGGCGGCAACGCCGAAGCGGGCTACGGCCGTTGAACAGGCTTTGATCGGCAAAGCCTGGAGCGAAGCGACGGTGGAGGCTGCGATGGCCGAATACGCCAAGGACTTCACGCCGCTCACCGACATGCGCGCGAGCGCCGAATATCGAGCGCTGGCAGCGAAAAACCTTTTGTTGCGCTTTTACGTGGAAACCACGGGCACCAAGGTGCCGGTGCAGGTATCGCGCAGCGAGGCGGCCTGATGAACAAGCACGCCACATCAAACCTCAAAGCCGAGAAGATCGTCGGCGGCATCGCTACCGACCAGCGGCATGATTCCGCCCACAAGCATGTCAGCGGCGGCGCCGTCTATATCGACGACATGCCGGAACCGGCCGGCACGCTGCATGCCGGCCTTGGCCTCTCCAAGGTGGCGCATGGCGTTCTGAAAAGCGTCGACCTCTCGGAGGTGCGCGCGGCCCCTGGTGTCGTCGACGTGCTCACCTATGCCGACGTACCGGGCGAAAACGATGTCTCGCCCAGCAATATGCATGACGATCCGGTGCTCACCGAAGGCAAGGTGCAGTTCTTTGGCCAGCCGATCTTCGCGGTGATTGCCGAGACGCGCGAGGCAGCCCGGCGCGCCGCGCGCCTGGCCAGGATCGAGTATGACGAGCTTCCCGCCGTGATCGACATCTGGGACCTAGATCCAACGAGGGACAAGCAGGTGACCACGCCGCTGGTCCTGAAGCGCGGCGATGCGGCCGCGGCAATCCACGCAGCGCCCCGCCGCATCAAGAGCCGCATGTGGCTTGGCGGCCAGGACCATTTCTACCTCGAAGGCCAGGTGTCGCTCGCCATCCCCGGCGAGGACGACGAGGTGACCGTCTACTGTTCGACCCAGGGGCCGAGCGAGACGCAGCATCTGGTCGCCCACACGCTCGGCGTGCCGAGTAACGCGGTGACGGTGGAGGTGCGCCGCATGGGCGGCGGCTTCGGCGGCAAGGAAACGCAGGCCAATCAGTGCGCCGCGATCGCCGCCATTGCCGCCAAGAGGCTGAAGCGCGCGGTCAAGATCCGGCTCGACCGCGACGAGGACATGACCGCCACCGGTAAGCGGCATGATTTCGCCATCGACTACGAGGTCGGCTTCGACGACGAGGGCAACATCCTTGGCGTCGACTTCACCTACGCTTTACGCTGCGGCTTTTCAGCCGACCTGTCCGGCCCGGTCGGCGATCGTGCGCTGTTCCACTGCGACAACGCCTATTTCTATCCAGCGGTGCTGGCCAAATCGGCGCCGCTCTTTACCAACACCGTCTCCAACACTGCCTTTCGTGGCTTCGGCGGCCCGCAAGGCATGATCGGCGCCGAGCGCGTCATCGACGAGGTCGCCTTTTCGGTCGGCAAGGATTCGCTCGAGATCCGCAAGCTGAATTTCTACGATCCGATGGAAGCGATCGGCGGCCGCAACGTCACGCCCTATCACCAGAAGGTCGAGGACTGCATCATCCAGCGCATCGTGGCGGAACTGGAAGAGAGCGCCAGCTATGCACGCCGCCGTCGCGAGATTTCCGCGTTTAACGCCAACAGTCGCTTCATCAAGCGCGGCTTGGCACTGACGCCGGTCAAGTTTGGCATCTCCTTCACCAAGACCGAGTCCAATCAGGCCGGCGCGCTGGTGCATGTCTATGCCGACGGCTCGGTGCACATGAACCATGGCGGAACCGAAATGGGGCAGGGCCTGCACCTCAAAGTGGCGCAGGTCGTGGCCGAGGAATTCCAGATCGACCTCGACCGCGTGAAGATCACCGCCACCACCACCGCCAAGGTGCCCAACACCGCGCCGACGGCGGCGTCCTCGGGGGCCGACCTCAATGGCATGGCGGCGCAGAACGCGGCGCGCCAGATCCGCCAGCGGCTGACCGACTTTGCCGCCGAGAGATACCAGATCCCTGTCGACCAGGTGGTGTTCCTGCCAAACCGGGTGCGCGTCGGCAACCAGGAGGTCAGCTTCAACGATCTGGTCAAGCAGGCCTATATTGCGCGTGTGCAGCTCTCGGCAGCCGGCTTCTACAAGACGCCGAAAATCCACTGGGACCGCGGGAAGGGCCAGGGCCACGCCTTTTATTACTACGCCTATGGCGCGGCCTGCGCCGAAGTGTCGGTCGACACGCTAACCGGCGAATATGTCGTCGAGCGCGCCGATATCCTGCACGATTGCGGCCGTTCGTTGAACCGGGCCATCGACCTCGGCCAGGTCGAGGGCGGCTTCATCCAGGGCATGGGGTGGCTGACCACCGAGGAATTGTGGTGGGACGACAAGGGCCGGCTGCGCACGCATGCGCCGTCGACCTACAAGATCCCGCTGGCGTCGGACCGACCGAAGATCTTCAACGTGGCGCTGACTGACTGGTCGCAGGCCTATGAACCGACCATCCATCGCTCCAAGGCGGTCGGCGAACCGCCGCTGCCGCATGGCATGGCGGTGCTGCACGCCCTGTCGGACGCAGTGGCCAGCGTCGCCGACCACAAGATCTGCCCGCGCCTCGACGCCCCGGCAACGCCAGAACGCGTGCTGATGGCAATCGAGCGGCTGAAGAAAGCGGTCAAGGCTGGCGCCTGAATCGGGCAGAACGTGCAATTCGGACCGAAAAAGCCTATATTTCCCATTCGGGAACCGTGAAACCATGACCTCGAAAGTACAAAACCTGAAAGCCTTTCTCGGCGGCGCCGGCCGTCTTGCCCTGGTCGAAGTGGCCGGCACCAAGGGCTCGACGCCGCGTGAGAAAGGCGCCTTCATGCTCGTCTCGCGAACGGCGATCTTTGGCACGATCGGCGGCGGTCAACTCGAATACATGGCCATCGACAAGGCGCGGCAGATGGTGGCGCCATCGGGTGGATCCAACCGCCTGCAGTCGACGTCCCGCGTCGCGGTCGACGAAGTCCGCACCACGCTTGACGTCCCGCTCGGCCCCGAAATCGGCCAGTGCTGTGGCGGGCGGGTCGAGGTGCTGATCCGGTTGGTCGATACCGCATTGGCCGCCGAACTGGTGGCAGTGGCGGAAGCCGAGGAAGCTCATATGCCGCATGTCTATATTTTCGGCGGCGGTCATGTCGGCCAGGCGCTGGCGTCGACCATTGCGCTCCTTCCCGTGCACGGCGTCGTCATCGAAACACGCGCCGAGGCGCTGGAAGGCATGCCGGAAACCGTCGAGACACGGCTGGCCCCCATGCCGGAGGCCGAGGTGCGCAACGCCCCGGCCGGCACCGCCTTCGCCATCCTCACCCATGACCATGCGCTCGATTTCCTGATCGTCGCCGAAGCGCTGAAACGCGACGACGCGGCCTATGTCGGCATGATCGGCTCGAAGACCAAGAAAGCCACGTTCAGGAGCTGGTTCCTGAAGTCGGCGGACGGTACGGAGGCTGAATTCGCCCGCCTCGTCTCGCCGATCGGCGGCGATGCGGTCAAGGACAAGCGCCCGCCCGTCATCGCCGCGCTGGCGGCCGCCGAGATCATGACGGCGCTGGTCAGCCACGTGACCCCGGATCATCGGGCTCTGCAGGGCAAGGTGATGGCCCCGGCTAGACCAGCCTAGGCTGGCTTTCACGCAAGGCAACCGGATCGGATAGGCCACGAGGCCATCACTTGCAGGCCAGTTCGCTCTTCCGCCTACTTGCCGGCCAGAAGATCCTTGATCAGCCGCTGGCAGCGCTCCGCCATGAAGTCGAGCAGCAGCCGCACCTTGGGGTCCTGCAGCTTCTTGTGCGGATAAACGGCCGCGAACTGCACCGGCGTCGGTGGCGTGTTGCTCAGGATCACCTTTAGCCGGCGGTCGCGGATGAACGGCTCGACCTCGAAGCGCGGCTTGTTGATGATGCCGCGCCCTGACAGCGCCCAACCGGTCAGCACGTCGCCATCATCGGTGTCGTAGGGGCCGTGTACCTCGAACTTTTGCGGCCCGGTCGGGGTCTGCAAGGTCCAGACATATTCGCGCGCGCCGGAATAGCGCAGCATCAGGCAGTCATGTTTCCTGCCGATCAGCTCCTGCGGCTCCATCGGCTCGCCGCGCGCCTCCAGATATTTTGGTGCGGCGACCAGCACGCGCTCGCATTCCATGATGCCACGCATCCGAAGACTGGAATCTTCGATGATGCCGAGCCGGAAGGCGACGTCGATGCCTTCCTTCATGATGTCGACATTGTGGTCCGAGAGCCTGAGCCGCACCTCGATGTCAGGGTATTTGTCATGGAAATCGGGAATGCCCGAGGCCACCAGCCGTCGCCCGAGACCGAGCGGCGCGGTGACGCGGATGGTGCCGCGCGGCTGGCCGGACAGCGCCGAGACGGCAGCCTCCGCCTCGGTGATCGCTTCCAGCACCTGCTTGGCGCCGGAATAGAAAACGGTGCCGTGTTCCGTTGGCATCAACTGCCGGGTGGTGCGGTTGAACAGCCGCACGCCGAGATGCTTCTCCAGTTCCTTGATGCGATTGGAGGCGACAGCCGGCGAAATGCGCATGTCGCGGCCGGCCGCCGACAGATTGCCGAGCTCGACGACGCGGACGAAGACGGCGATGTTGTCGAGATAGGCCATACGGAGCACTTTCGCCGGTTTGGGCCATCAACCTAGTATTTTCCAATTTTTTTTGAAAGTCATCGTATACCTCGCCTCTTTTCGTTTGCGCGCCACACCGTAAAGTCACCGGATCGGCAGGGACGACTTCAATGATGGATTTCGCGATTTTCTGGGACTGGCTGAACTTCGCCGTGCGCTGGCTGCACGTCGTTACCGGCATCGCCTGGATCGGCTCGTCCTTCTACTTCGTCGCGCTCGATCTTGGCCTGCGCCAGCGCCCGGGCATGCCGGTCGGCGCCTTCGGCGAGGAATGGCAGGTGCATGGCGGCGGCTTCTACCACATCCAGAAATATCTGGTGGCGCCGGCCGAGATGCCGGAACACCTGACTTGGTTCAAATGGGAATCCTACGCCACCTGGCTGTCCGGCTTCGCCATGCTGTGCGTGGTTTATTACGCCGGCGCTGACCTGTTCCTGATTGATCCCAACGTGCTGCCGATGTCGGTGCCGGTCGGCATCCTGCTGTCAATGGCGACGATCGGCGTCGGCTGGGTGGTCTATGATCTCTTGTGCCGCTCGCCGCTCGGAAAAAGCGATACCGGACTGATGCTGGTCCTCTACGGCGTGCTGGTGTTCATCGCCTGGGGGCTGACGCATCTGTTCACCGGCCGCGCCGCCTTCCTGCATCTGGGTGCCATCACCGCGACGATCATGTCGGCCAATGTCTTCATGGTCATCATTCCCAACCAGAAGATCGTCGTCGCCGACCTCATCGCCGGCCGCAAGCCGGATCCGAAATACGGCAAGATCGCCAAGCAGCGTTCGCTCCACAACAACTATCTGACGTTGCCGGTGCTGTTCCTGATGCTGTCGAACCACTATCCGCTGGCGTTCGGCACCGAGTTCAACTGGGTCATCGCCTCGCTGGTGTTCATCATCGGCGTCCTGATCCGGCATTATTTCAACACCCGGCACAAGCGTGCCGGCAATCCGCACTGGACGTGGCTGGGTGCCCTTGTCCTGTTCCTCATCATCATCTGGCTGTCGACCGTGCCGAAGGTGCTGACTGGCGAGCCCAAGGCCTCCGCCGCGGCTGAGGTCTATATTGCATCGGCGCATTTCCCGGCGGTGCGCGACACCGTGCTCGGCCGCTGCTCGATGTGCCATGCGCAGGAGCCGGTCTATGAAGGCATCTATCACGCACCCAAGGGGGTGATGCTGGATACCGACGCCGGCATCGCCGAGCATGCCCGCGAGATCTATCTGCAGGCCGGCCGCAGCCACGCCATGCCGCCAGCCAATGTCTCGCGGATCACCGACAAGGAACGGGCGTTGCTGGTGGCGTGGTTCGAAGGCGCGGGGAAATAAGCATGACCTCGACACTTCTGCGTGGCCGCACGCTGTCCTTCGTGCGCTGGCCGCAAACCATCGACGACCACTCCGCCTGGCGCTACGAGGAGGATGGCGGACTGCTGATAAGCGACGGCAGGATCGTTGCAGCAGGCGCCTATGCCGATGTCGAGAAACAGGCCGGTGAGACGGCGAAAAAAATCGACCACCGGCCGCATCTGCTGCTGCCGGGCTTCATCGATGCCCATGTGCATTTCCCGCAGATGCAGGTCATCGCGTCCTATGGCGCCGAATTGCTCGATTGGCTGAACACCTACACCTTTCCCGAGGAGACAAAATTCGCCAACGCCCAGCATGGCCGCCGCATCGCGCGCCTGTTCCTTGATGAGACGGTGCGCCATGGCACCACCACGGTTGCCGCCTACTGCTCGGTGCACAAGGCGTCGGCGGAAGCCTTCTTCGCCGAGTCGCATGCGCGCGACATGCTCAACGTCGCCGGCAAGGTGATGATGGACCGCAACGCGCCCGAAGGCGTGCTCGATACGCCGCAATCGGGCTATGACGACACCAAGGCGCTGATCGCCGAATGGCACGGCAAGGGCCGCCAGCTTTATGCCATCACGCCACGTTTCGCCATCACCTCGTCACCGGAGCAGATGGAGATGGCCGGCGTGTTGTGCCGCGAACATCCCGACCTGCACATGCAGACGCATCTGTCGGAAAACCACGCCGAGATCGCCTTCACCGGGGAACTCTACCCTTGGTCGCGCGACTACACCGATGTTTACGAGCATTATGGGCTGCTGGGCAAAAAGAGCCTGTTCGGCCACTGCATCCATTTGTCGGAGCGCGAGGCGGACGCGCTGTCGGACAGCGGTTCGGTGGCCGTGTTTTGCCCGACCTCGAACCTGTTCCTCGGTTCCGGCCTGTTCGACTATCAGCGCTTTCGCCGCCGCGACAAGCCGTTGCGCATAGGTGCCGCCACCGATGTCGGCGGCGGCACAAACTATTCGATGCTGCGCACCATGGACGAGGGCTACAAGGTCATCGCGCTCAATGGCGAGAAGCTGAACCCGTTCCAGTCTTTCTGGCAGATCACGCGCGGCAACGCAGAGGCGCTGTCGGTGGCGGACAAGATCGGCACGCTGGAGGAAGCCACCGATGCAGACATCGTCGTGCTCGATGCCAGGGCGACGCCCGCCATGCGGCTCAGGATGGAAACGGTCGAGACGCTGGCGCAGGAATTGTTTCTGCTGCAGACGCTTGGCGACGACCGCGCCGTGCGCGAGGTCTATGTGGCGGGACGGGCGGCCAAAAGCGACATGATCGCGGGGTGAACCCCGTCTTGCCAACCGAATTGCGAAGGGCAATTCGGGGCGATCCGGCCTCTCCCCAAGGAGAGAGGAGACCGCCGGCGCTGGCGCCAGGCTCTTCTCCAAACCGGGGACAACGCGGCCGCGCAGCGGCCGGATGAGGGGGGGCCGCGATGGAAGCTTGACCGGGCCGATGTTGTCGTACAAACGACACGTCACGATTTTCGGAGAAAAGAGACATGGCCGTTGCTGACGACATCGCTCTGATCAAGAGACAGGAAGAGACCCTTGTCTTCGCAGCCTTCGACGAGGCCGTCGCCTTCGAGATCGGCGCAGCCATCCGTGGTCGTGCAATGGCCGAGAACCTGCCGATCATCGTCGACATCAGGCTATGGGACCGGCCGCTTTTCTATGCCGCCATGCCGGGTTCGAACGCTTCCAACCCCGACTGGGCGCGGCGCAAGATCAATGTCGTGAAGCGCTATCTCAGAAGCACTTACCGTCTGGTGCTTGAACAGCAACGTCCTGACCGCACCTTCAAGATCGGCGAGGGGCTGGATATTGCTGACTACGTGCTGGCCGGCGGCGGCTTCCCGGTCACGGTCAAGGGCGCGGGTGTCATCGGTGTGATCGCGGTGTCTGGCCTGCCGGAGCGCCAGGATCATGGCGTGGTGTTCGATGCGCTGTGCGATCACCTGGGCATAGACAGGCGCGAGCTGGCGCTGTCCGCGGACCCCGAATGACCGTGCCCGATCCCAAGGTTTTTCTCACCTCGATCTTCAATGCCGCCGTCGCCGCCGCCGATCCGGAGCGTACCATCCGCGACCATTTGCCGGCCAAGCCAAGGGGCCGCACCATCGTCATCGGCGCCGGCAAGGGCTCGGCGCAGATGGCCGCGGCCTTCGAAAAGGTCTGGGATGGCCCGATCGAAGGGCTGGTCGTCACCCGCTACGGCTATGGTGCCAAATGCGAGCGTATCGAGATCATCGAGGCGGCGCATCCGGTGCCGGACGCCGCCGGGCTCGAGGCCTCGCGGCGGCTGCTGGACAAGGTGCAAGGGCTGACAGCGGACGATCTGGTCGTGGCGCTGATTTCCGGCGGCGGTTCGGCGCTGCTGCCGTCTCCAGCCGCCGGCCTGACGCTGGCCGACGAGATCGCCGTCAACGAGGCGCTGCTCGCCTCCGGCGCGCCGATCGCGGCGATGAACACCATCCGCAAACACCTCTCCACCATCAAGGGCGGCCGGCTGGCTGCCGCGGCCTGGCCGGCCAAGGTGGTGTCGCTGGTGGTGTCAGACATTCCTGGCGACAATCCGGCCCTTGTCGCGTCCGGCCCGACCGTTCCCGATACCGGCAGCCGTGAAGATGCGCTGGCTTCGATATCCGCCTATGGCATGAAACTGCCGAACGCGGTCATGGCGCACATCCAGTCGCCTGCGGCCGACGCGCCAGATCCCGACGACGAGCGCTTTGCGCGCAACGAGGTGCACCTGATCGCCTCCGCCGGTGTGTCGCTGGAAGCGGCGGCAGTGGAAGCGAGGCGGCAAGGCATTGAAGCCGTCATCCTCTCCGATGCCGTTCAAGGCGAAGCGCGCGAGGTCGGCGGCGTCCACGCCGCGATTGCCCGCGAAGTGGCGACGCGCAACCGGCCCTTCCAAAAGCCGGTTCTGATCCTGTCGGGCGGTGAGACCACCGTGACCTTGCGGGCCAAAGGCAAGGGTGGCCGCAACTCGGAATTCCTGCTCGCCTTCGCCATCGGCATCAATGGCGTGGAGGGTATTCATGCCTTGGGGGCCGACACCGACGGCATCGACGGTTCGGAAAACAATGCCGGCGCCTTCGCCGACGGCTCGACCGTTTCGCGCATGCGCGCGGCGGGCGTGGATGCCAAGGCGATGCTCGCCGGCAACAACGCCTGGACAGCCTTCAATGCCGTCGGTGATCTCTTCGTGCCCGGCCCGACCGGCACGAACGTCAACGATCTCAGGGCAATTCTCGTCCGCTAATGCATGTCGCCCAAGTGACCTCGGTTTTGGGGGAAGGACATTCATCAAAACAAAGACCTAAAGCGCGTCGCATGGGTCCGTTTCGACGCGACGCGCGCTAGAGCAATTCCAGGAAAAGTGCGTAGCGGTTTTCCGCCTGGAATTGCGTGAAAACCAAGAGTTAGAGCGGTTCGGCGTTTCCAACAAACACTGAACCGCTCTAGACCGGCAATCAAGCGGCCATAAGCCGCTTCACCTGCTTCATATCCTGCAAAAACCGCTCGCGTTCGGCCTCTTTGTCGGCGTGATCACGAATGCGCAGGATGAAGGAGGGATGAATGGTGATGAAGACCCGCAAGCCATCCTCGCGTTCGATCACCTGGCCGCGCATCTTGGTCACCGGTATCGCCTTGCCAAGCAGGGACAGCGCCGCAGTGGCGCCGAGCGCCACGGCGACGTTCGGCTTGATCAGGTCAAACTCCTGGTCGAGCCACCAGCGGCAGGCTTGAACCTCGCCGACATTCGGCTTGGAATGGATGCGCCGCTTGCCGCGCGGCTCGAATTTGAAGTGCTTGACCGCGTTGGTGACGTAGACCTTCAGGCGATCGACCCCGGCATCGTCCAATATGGCATCGAACACCTTGCCCGCCGGGCCGACGAATGGCTGGCCGGCGAGGTCTTCCTGGTCGCCCGGCTGTTCGCCGACAAAAATCACCTTGGCATCGTCAGGCCCTTCACCGAATACCGTCTGCGTCGCATCGCGCCAAAGCGGACAGCGGCGGCATCCCTTGGCGACCTCTCGCAATTCGGAAACCGTGTCCGCGGCATCGTCATCAGGTGTTTCGGCTGGCTGCTGCTTCGGCCAGTGCCTCGCCTGCACCTTGGCCTGGTGCGGCGCCGGCGTTGTCGGCATCTTCGCAATCATATCTCTGGCGGCCTTGTCCGCTCTCGCGACCAAGTCAGGAATGAGCGAGGCCTCGGGAAGGTTCCGCCAATATTTCTATGGGAAAGCTGATACGCCACCTCATTTTGATGACGACGGCGAAAAAGTGATCGTCGCCGGGTCACCCAGCCATCAGACTTCGTGCAGATAAAGATGATAGTCCAGTTCGCTGACCGTGCGCGCCACGCGCAGGTATTCGGACTGCTTGATCGCCACGAAGGTGCGGTGCAGGTCCTCGCCGAGCGCGCCTTTCAGGAAGCTGGACGCCTTGGCTGCTTCGATGGCGGCGCGCCAATCGGCTGGCATCGTCGTACGGGTGACGGACGCCTCATAGCCATTGCCGGTCGTTTCGGGGCCTGGATCAAGCCCTTCATCGAGGCCTTTGACGATGCCGGCGAGCACCGTCGCCGCAATCAGATAGGGGTTGGCGTCGACGCCGGACGGACGATGTTCGATGCGCCGGTTTTTCGCATCGCCCGCCGGCACGCGTAGCGCCACCGAGCGGTTGTTGACGCCCCAGGTCGGCGCGACCGGTGCATAGGATTGCGAGACGAAGCGGCGCCAGGAATTGGCGTGCGGCGCAAACACCAGCATCGATTCCGCCATGGTCTGGATCAGCCCGCCGAGGCCACGCAGCAGCGGCAACGACCAGTTCTCGCCGGCTGCTTCGGAAAAGACGTTTCGGCCGTCCTTGTCCTGGAGCGAGACATGGAAATGCATGCCGGAGCCGGCATATTTCTCGATCGGCTTGGCCATGAAGCAGGCGGTGACGCCGTGGCGGCGCGCCTGCGCCCGCACCAGCCGCTTCAGCATGACCAGATCGTCCGCCGCCCGGATCACGTCCTTGCGGTAGTTCAGCGTCAATTCGTACTGGCCAGGCGCATATTCCGAGATCACCGTCTCGGCCGGAATGCCTTGCGCCTTGGCGGCGGCGTAGATGTCGGAGAACAGCGGCTCCATGCCGTGCAGATGGTCGACGGAATAGACTTCCGTCTTGCCCGAGACGCGGCCATCGAGCACCGCGCGCGCCGGCTGCACCTTGCCCTCGGCATCGCGCTCATTGGCCAGCAGAAAAAACTCCAGCTCGAAGGCGCCAGCCGGATGGAGGCCCTTGGCCGCCAGTATGTCGACCTGCCGGGCAAGCGCCAGCCGTGGGTCCGACGACATTGGCTGGCCGTCGAGATGGTGCATCGCCATCAGCACCTGGCCGCGGGGCGGGTTCGTGCCGTAAAGCGGCACCAGCGTGCCGGGAATCGGCCAGGCCCTCAGATCGCCATCGCCGCTGTCCCAGATCAGCCCGGTTTCGTGCACATCCTCGCCGGTGATGTCGAGGCCGAGGATCGAGATCGGCATATGCCGGCCGCCTTCGAAAATGCTTTTCAGCTCATGCCGGCGCACGATCTTGCCGCGCCCGACGCCGTTGGCGTCGGTCAGCACGATATCGAAGGCCTCGACCTCGGGATGGGCGTCGAGGAAGGCTTGCGCCTCGGTGGGCGTCGAGCCCGAAGGTGAAGTCATGATGGAACTCAGGTTTGGCTTGGTGGCTTGTCTCATGCCGCAAGCTTTGCCGCAACCGAGCCAAAAGCGGTGATCAGTCGGTTGACCTGGGCGCCTGACGTTGCCGGTGAGATCAGCATCATGTTGTGGAAGGGTGCGATCAGCACGCCGCGATTGACCAGCGCGACATGGATGGCGGCCTCCAGTTCCGGTGCATGCGCACCCTCCGCCTCGGCGCCGTTGCGCAGCGGGCCGGGCGCGCAGATGAACTCGACGCGGGCCCCGACACGGGAGACATGCCAGGGCAGACGATGGCGATCGATCACGCCGGTCAGCCCGGCATCGAGCCGCCGCGCCAGATGATCCAGGCGGTCGTAATTCTCCTGCGTCATCACCTCCTCGAGTGTGGCGCGCATCGCCGCGAACTGCAGCGGGTTGGCCGACAGGGTCGTGCCCATGCCGGAATAGCCAGGCTCTTTCGTCCTGTTGTAGTCGGCATAGCGCGACGCGACCTCCTCGCTCATGCCCCAGACGCTCGCCGGCACGCCGCCGGCAATCGGCTTGCCCAGCACGAACAAGTCCGGCTCCAGCCCATATTTCCTGGTGTAGCCGCCCGGGCCGGTCGAGATCGTGTGCGTCTCGTCGATCAAAAGCAGCGTGCCCGCTTCGCGCGTCAATTTTCGCAACTCCTCATGGTAGCCGGCATCGGCAAGAACCATGCAGGAATTGGTCAGCACCGGCTCGGCAATGACGCAACCGATATCCCTGTCCTTCAGCGCCGCTTCGAGAGCGGCGACATCGTTGAATTCGATGACCTTGGCCGTGCGGGTCAGGTCGCGGAATTCACCCGCCAGTCCTGGCCGGTTGACGGGCTTGCCGTCGATCAGCCGCACCATCGTCTCGTCCACCGAGCCGTGATAGCAGCCGTTGAAGACCAGGATTTTTTCTCTCCCAGTGATGGCGCGGGCGACGCGTAGCGCGAACCGGTTGGCGTCGGTCGCCGTCGTCGCGATCTGCCAGAACGGCAGGCCGAAGCGCTGCTGCAGCAGCGGCCCGATGGCGAGCGCGTCTTCCGAAGGCAGCATGTAGGTCAAGCCGCGCCCAGCCTGGCGGCGAAGGGCGCGTGCCACCGGCGGCGGCGAATGGCCGAACATCGAACCGGTGTCGCCGAGGCAGAAATCGTCGAGCTTGTTGCCGTCCATGTCGGTGATCGTGGCGCCGCGGGCACTGTCGACCAGGATCGGAAACGGCGTCGGCCAGTCGTTCATCCAGTGCATCGGCACGCCGCCGAAGAAGCCGGAGATACCATTGCCGACCTTGGCCTGCGATTTCGGCCGCGCCTTGCGGAATACGGCACCTTCCGTCTCGCGCAATTGCGCGATGCGGTCGCGGCTGATGCCGCCGATGGTTTTTGAACTGTCGCTGTGCATGAAAACCCCTCTGGCACGTCCCTCTTAGCCAATCCACCTCCGCGACGGCAATTGGCCGCGCGGCCGTTCTGCATTGGCTCAGCCCTAGCTGGCGGCGCTTGACGCTCTGCGCGAAGTCGGCGCCAATGGGAACGGCAATAGGGGGCAAGGGAAATGCGGACGATCATCTGCGTGACGGCACTGTTCCTGTCGGCCGGTACGGCCTGTGCGACCGGCGGCATCTGGTGCTCCGTCGATGATCCCCAGGTGAAATTCCAGGTCGATGCCGGCGTCACCACCGGCATGGGCGGCCCGACCTTCAACTTCCGCGGCGACCTCGAAATCAAGGCAAGGCCCGCCGGCGATCAGCTGCGCAGGACCACTTTCGAGAACTCCAACCTCATCCAATACTGGCTCGACAACAAGGAGCTGCGGCTGAACATCTACCACGAGCAGGAGGTGGCCCAGACCTACGGTTCGGTCGAACTGACGATCCTGACCAGGGCCAGCGACGAGGGCGTCTATGATGGAGATTACAAACTCGCCGTCTATGACAGCACGGGCGACAAGGACAGCGATGGCAAGCCGGTCGATCTGACCGGCAAGATTTCCTGCGGCGCCGAGTAATCCGCTGTTTCGAAACTACGCAGTGATGTCGATGACGCCGCAGTCGCCGGCGGCACTGCCGAAGGCGACGCGGCGTTCTTCCTTGTCCCACATCATCGCGGTGATGGCGCCTTTGCCCGGGCGCCGCAAAAGCACTTCCTTGGCGTCGGAAAAGCGCACCGCCATGACCATGCCGTCGTCATAGCCTACGGCGACGACATCCTGGCTCGGGTGGCAAGCGACCGCCGTCACCATGGCGTTGCCGCGCGTGCCGAGTTCCAGCGGCGCCTTGCCCATCGGCCCGTCCTTGGCCGAAAACGGCCAGACGATCGCCGCCGGCGCGCCGGAACTGGCCAGCCACTTGCCTTTCACGCTCCACGACAGGCTTTTAACCTTGCCGGGATAGCCGCTCATGCGCATGTGCTTGCCGTCGGCGAGTTTCCAGCCATGCAGGGCGTTTTCCTGCATGGTGGTAACCAGAAAGGCGCCATCCGGCGAGAAGGTGATGCCGGTGTGGGCGCCCGCCCATTCGAGTTCCACCGGCTTGCCTTCGGCGGCCGGGAAATGCAGCGTCGCGCCATTGTAGCGGGCAACGCCGAAGCGCATGCCCTTGGGCGAGAACGCCAGCCCCTCGACCGAGCGCGGATGGGCAAATTCCCGGGTCTTGCCATCGGCGAAGCGCACGAAGGCGGTCTTGCCCGTGGCATAGGCGATGGCCCCTTGCGGCCCGGCGGCAACGCTGGTGATCCATTTCTTGCCGGCGCTCGCCACCTCCTGGGTCTCACCGCCGGCTTTGACGGCAAACACCTTGCCGTCCTCACCGCCGGTGATCAGCCGGTCGTTGGCCGCGTCATGAAAGGCCGCGAGCAGCCCATCATTGGCCTGCACAGTCTTGTGGCCATTGTCGAGCCGATGGATAGCGCCATCGGCCAGCGCGAAATGCGGCACATCGCCAAGGAAGACGGCGGTAACGCAATGGCCTTCGAGATCAAGCGGGGCGACTGTGGGCATGATTGTCTTTGTTCAACTGAATGAGATTACAGAGGCGGCTTACTCGACGTTTGCGGTTCCGGCAACCGGCAGATCAGATGGCGAGAGGCTGTCATCAAAGCAGGCCCTTCGCCCGCAGATCGGTTGCGAACGTCGCCAATGGCATCACCAAGGTCAGATCCGATCTATCGAGACGCTCGGCCCCGTAGCTGGCATACCATCTTGCGGCCCGCTCGCTCTTGGCATCGATGATGAGCAGGATGCCGCCGCCTTCGCCAGCAAGTCGCAAGCAGCGCAACGCGGCGGCGGCAAGCAGTTGACCTCCAAGTCCTTGCCTGGCGACGCTGCGGTCGGTCGCCAGCCGGACAAGCTTGAAGCCGGAAACCTCGTGCCGCGCCAAGCCTCTCGTCATCGTCTCCGGCACGGTTTCATGAGCAATGGCTGACGGCGCGATCGTATAGAAGCCAAAGATCCGCTCCAAAGCGGTATCGTCGATCGCACAGAAAGTCTTGGCGGCATTTTGTTCGTGGCTTTGCCGCGCGAACCGCCGCAGAAAATCGTTCATCTGCGCATCGCCGCAATCGAACGAGGCCCGATCATGGCGTTTCGCAATCGGCTCCTCGTGCCAGGCGGGAAGCGTCACAGAGTATCCGGCAAGGCTGCGATCGCTGCTCGGAGCTTGGCATTGGGTTTCGGCGGGTTCTCCAGCAGATCGAGTATACGTGTGAAATCGCGGTCGGACACTTTCGCAACCTCGGCTGCTTCGATTACGGCCTGTGCTTCCGGAACCACCTTGTTGAGAATGAAGTCGGTAACGTCCTGATGAGATAGCGCGGCGGCGCGCGCGATCATCGCCTTCTGCGCAGGCGCGATGCGGATTTGATAGCGCTCGGTTTTGTTGTCGGCCGACCTGGGCATCGGAAATCTCCTCGGGTCCATGTACACATGATATGTGTACATGGACCCATAGTCAATCTCGAGAGCCTTCAATACAGCCCTACGAGGCTTGGCAGGCCTCGAAACTCTTCCTCAGCCGCTCGGCGTCGAGTTCGCGGCCGATGAACACCAGCCGGCTTTCGTGCTTCTCGCCGTCCTTCCAGGCGCGCTGGTGGTCGCCTTCGATGATCATGTGCACGCCCTGGATGACATAGCGCTCATCATCCCCCTTGAGCGCGATGATGCCTTTCAGTCGCAGGATGTTGGGGCCTTCCATCTGGGTGATCTTCTCGATCCAAGGGAAGAATTTCTTCGGGTCCATCTCGCCGCCGCGCAGCGACACCGACTGCACCGTCACGTCATGGATGTCGGAAGGATGTGCGTGATGGTCATGCCCGTCATGATCATGGTGGTGGTGATCGTGGCCATCATGGTCGTGATGATCATGATCATGATCATGATCATGATCATGGTCATGGTGATCATGATCATCATGCGCCTCGAGGAAATGCGGATCGTTTTCCAATGCCCGGGACAGGTCGAAGGCGCCGCGGTCGAGCACTTCCGACAGGTCGACACCGGCGCGGGTCGTACGATGGATCCTGGCCGCCGGATTGATGGCGCGGATCGTCGCCTCGACCTTGGCGAGCTCTTCCGGGGTCACAAGGTCGGTCTTGTTGAGCACCACGACGTCGGCGAAGGCGATCTGGTCCTCGGCTTCCCTGGAATCCTTGAGCCGCAGCGGCAAATGCTTGGCGTCGACCAGCGCCACCACGGCATCGAGTTTGGTCTTGGAGCGCACGTCGTCGTCCATGAAGAAGGTCTGCGCCACCGGCACCGGATCGGCGAGCCCGGTGGTCTCGACGACGATGGCGTCGAAGCGGCCGGGCCGGCGCATCAGGCCCTCGACGACGCGGATCAGGTCGCCGCGCACCGTGCAGCAGACGCAGCCATTGTTCATCTCGTAGATTTCCTCGTCGGATTCCACGATCAACTCGTTGTCGATGCCGATCTCGCCGAATTCGTTGACGATGACGGCGTAACGCTTGCCGTGGGTCTCCGACAGGATGCGGTTGAGCAGCGTCGTCTTGCCGGCGCCGAGATAGCCGGTAAGAACGGTTACGGGGATCTGCGTCTGTGCGTCGCTCATGGCTTGCCTCGAAATGACTGGGCCCTGAAATCCAGGCCGCGAAAGGGATTGTCGGTTCCATATAGGATGTGCGCCGGGCTTTTGCACGGGGCAAACCATGGGCCAAATTTTACCGCTGGGATTCGTTCTGACATCGTGGCCGCGAAAAGCGGTCGCCGCCGCGCGATGGAATGATCAGGGGGTCGCCTTGCCCGGCCTGCCGGGTGTCGGACCGCATTCACGCAGCGGTTGGTCCGAATTTCCTGCACGCGAAACTCGTTTGTCATCTAACTGAAATAAACATCTGGCATCACCACGGCGGACACCGCAAATGCTTGCCGGCAAAGCTGTTTCGGATGCCGGAATCTTTTTCGATCGTCGATTGCCAACCGGCCGGCTGCGTCTATGCTGTGCGCACCGGTACGGCCGAAGAGGGATGACCATGGCCAAGGCGGACAAGACTGCAACGATGAGCCGGCTGCATTCGGCGGCAAGGCTGGCAAGGACCGCGCTGGCGGCACGGCTTCTGGCGCACGGCTTCTACGCCGGCCAGGATCAGATCATGCTGTCGCTGGACCGCGAGGACGGCCAGACACCGGGCAATCTTGCCGGGCGTCTCGGCGTGCGTCCGCCGACCATCACCAAGACCATCAACCGGCTGCAGGCGCAGGGCTTTCTGGAAAAACGCGCATCGGAATCCGATGCCCGCCAGGCCCATATCTTCCTCACCGATACCGGCCGTGAAACCATCCGCGCCATCGAGAAGTCGGTGAAGAAGACCGAAAAGCAGGCGCTGAAGGGCCTCGACAAGAAAGACCAGAAGGCGCTGTTCAAGCTGCTCGCCCGTATCGAGGCCAACCTCTCCAACGAGGAACTGGTGCTGATCGACGACGACGCCGAGGCGGACGAATGATCTCTTCGGCTATCCAGCCGCCGCGGCAGCTCCGTGGATCAAGGACGACCAGCGTCCCGGTGTCATGCCGAACGCTTTCTTGAATTGCCTGTTGAAATGGCTCTGGTCGCTGAAGCCGGCCTCGACCGCGATCTGTGCCAGGGGCTCGCCGGCGGCGATCATCCTGCGCGCGCTCTGAAGCCGGCGCATCACCAGGAAACGATGCGGACTGGTCGAGAAGGCCGCGCGGAAATGTCTCGACAGGGCATAGCGGTCGAGACCCGTGATGGCTTCCAACTCGTCCGAACGCACGGGCCGGTCGAGGTTTTCCGTGAGATATTCGCGCGCCAGGGTCGCCGCCCGCCACGCCGTCCCGGCTAGTGCCTTTGCCGGCTGACCGGCATGCCGGGCGAGGCTTTGCATCAGTTGAGCCAGGAAGTCGTCGATGAATAGCTCGTCGAGTTCCCGCTCCAATGGCCCGAGCGCCGAAAGCAGCGTCGCGCAGAAGGCATCGTCCGTCACCACGCCATCCCTGACGAACGGCAGCGCCGTGCCGCCGAGACAGTCGAGCATCAGTGACGGCTCGAGATAGAGCATTCTGTAGCGCAGGCCTTCCTCGGTGCCCGCGCCGCCATCGTGCAATTCGTCCGGATGCAGCACGATGACCTGGCCGGGCAGGCTGTGCTGCGCGGCACCACGATAGCGAAAGGTCTGCACGCCGCGCAGCGTCACCCCGATCGCATAGGTGTCGTGGCGATGCGGATCGAAGGCGCTGCCGTGAAACCGCGCCTCGATGCGCTCCATCCCCGCAGGGTCGGGAGCGGAGATGATGCAGCTTTCAGCGGCATCGGCGCACAAACGTCCAAGACCCTCGAAGGCCTGGCGGTCTAGTTCGAACGACATCGTCTCCTTCAGCCTCGCAATACGGGGCTTAACCTCGAATGGCGCATTTTCTCATGTTTGATACGAAATTTGCAATCGTACTGCGGGAAGACCTGCCCGTCTGGCAGAAACTCAACGTCACCGCCTTCCTGACCAGCGGCGTCGTCGCGCAATTCCCCGACATCATCGGCGAGCCCTATCGCGACCGCGCCGACAATCTCTACAATCCCCTATCGATCCAGCCGGTCATCGTGCTCTCGGCCGACCATGCAGCGCTTGGTGCGATCCACCGGCGTGCGCTGGAACGCGGCGTCACCACCTCGCTCTATGTCGAGGAGATGTTTTCGACCGGCTTCGACGCCGCCAATCGCGCCGTCTTTGCCGAATTCGCGCCCGAAGACGCCAAGGTGGTCGGCATCGCGCTGCGCGCCGGGAAGAAGGTCGTCGACAAGATCACCAAGGGTGCCCGCATGCATGCATAGAGCAAACTCACAAACTCAATCGACTGGCTGCCGCCGATCGAGAAGAGCGGCATACAGTGCCGCCAGCAATGCGAATGCCGCCGACACCAGCATCATGGACAAAAGCGCTGGAGCTGAACCTGCAAGAAACAGACCGGCGATGGAGGCGATGACTGCCCCGCCGCCGATCCTCATTGCGGCGGCCAGTCCTGTGGCGGTGCCAACCAGATCCGGCCGCGGAACGGTGCATGTCGTCAAGTCGGCATGCTTTCGACGTCGATCAACAAAAAAAGACCATGGAGCCTGTACTCAGACTTGACCTGAGCTGGTGGCGGTTTGGGCCGTGACATGCCGGACGAGGCTAAGCCTGTCCAGGCGTCTTGTTGTGCCAGACGGTTTTGGCTTGCCGGCAAGCGACAATTCCCGCAAAGGTGGGCTCCAGCCCAGCTTTCCCCCGGCCTGCACGTGAATCCTTCCCAAAGAGATGCAGAAAGCGTGACGCCGCCGGTGGCGATCCTGTGCATGCTGACGACCTATGTCTTCTTCACCTTCCTCGACACCAGCAGCAAATATCTCGTCCTTGCAGGCGTCTCCGTCCTGATCGTCGCCTGGGTGCGTTTTGCCGTGCATGTCGTGCTGGTCGGGGCGCTGCTGCGCGGCTGGCGCGAGCCGGTGCGGTTCCGCCCGGTCAACTTGCCCGCGCATGTGATACGCGGCGCCTTCCTGTTCGGCTCGACCATGTTCAACGTCCTGGCGCTGCGCTCCCTGCAACTGGCCGAGACGACATCGATCTATTTCTTCGGGCCCATGGTGATCACCGCGCTTGCCGGCCCGCTGCTGGGCGAATGGGCCGGTTGGCGGCGTTGGCTAGCGATCCTGGCCGCTTTCGCCGGGGTCTTGATCATCACGAGGCCGGGTGTCGGTGTTTTCGGCGTCGGACATCTCTTCGCGCTCGGCTCGATGCTGTCGAACTGCTTCTATGTCATCATGACGCGCCGCATGTCGGCGACCGAAACGTCGGAAAGCCTGATCCTGTTCTCGGCGCTGGCGCCGGCGGTGCTGCTTTTACCCATGCTGCCGTTCTCCTTCTCCTTGCCGCACGATGGGTGGCACTGGTTCGTCCTGCTCATGCTTGGTGTGTTCGGCGGCGTCGGCCATTGGCTGCTGGTCCAGGCCTATCGGCTGGCGACGACCACGGCGCTGGCGCCCTATCCCTATTCGCAGATGGTGTGGATGATCATTTCCGGCTGGCTTGTCTTCAACCAGTTCCCCGACCGCTGGACGCTGGTCGGCGCCGCCATAATCGTCGCCAGCGGCCTCTACATCGTCCATCGCGAACGCCGGCTTCGGCTCCGCAGCCGCGCGGCCTCGGATGTCGAGGCCGAAGCACTGGCAAAAAAACTTTGATTTGGCCCCGATCGATGGCATAAGGCCGCCCTAAACAGTTTAAAAAACGACGGGGGAGCGAAAGCCTGGCACAGAAGATCAAGCTGTCGACGATCGCGGATGCGCTCGGCGTGTCCACGGCCACGGTTTCGCTGGCGCTGCGCGACAGTCCGCTGGTCGCCGGCTCGACGCGCGACCGCATCAAGGAACACGCCCGCGCCATCGGCTATATCTACAACCGCCGCGCCGCCAGTCTGCGCACCTCGCGCTCGGGTATTGTCGGTGTCGTCGTGCACGACATCATGAACCCGTTCTTCGCCGAGATCCTGCGCTCGATCGAGAGCGAGCTCGACCGCAGCCGGCAAACCTTCATCCTGTCCAATCATTATGATCAGCTCGAAAAGCAGCGCACCTTCATCGATACGCTGCTGCAGCTCGGCGCCGACGGCGTCATCATGTCGCCGGCCATCGGCACGCCCGCATCAGATATCGTCATGGCCGAGGAGAACGGCTTGCCGGCGGTGCTGATCGCACGCACCGTGGAGGGCGCCGACGTGCCGGTGTTTCGCGGTGACGATGCCTATGGCACGGGCCTAGCCACCAACCACCTGATCTCGCTCGGCCACAAGCGCATCGCCATGATTGGCGGCACCGACCAGACCTCGACCGGGCGTGATCGCTACCAGGGCTATGTCAACGCCATGGAGGCGGCGGGGCTTGAAGTCAGACCGTCCTGGCGCATTGCCGGCCCGCGCACCAAGCAAGCCGGCTTCGAGGCGGCCGGGCAGTTCCTGGCGCTGAAGGACAGACCGACCGCCGCCTGCTGCTGGAACGACCTCGTCGCCATCGGCCTGATGAACGGCATAGCGCGCGCCGGCCTGGTGCCGGGCATCGACATCTCCGTTACCGGCTATGACGATCTCGAGGAGGCGGCGATCGCCACGCCGGCGCTGACCACCGTCTGGAACGGGCAGCGCGAAGTCGGTCGCCGCGCCGCCAGCGCGCTGCTCGACAAGCTCAACGGGCAGACGGTGCGGCCCTCGCAGGAATTGATCAAGCCGGAACTGCATGTGCGCCAGTCGACCGGCAAGCCGGTGGAGCGTGCATGACCAGGGCCAAGGATCTGCAAGCCGTCGCCGTTTTGGTGCCGGCGGATTTCAGCGATCACGCCGTCGGGCGTATCGAACGGACCTTCAGGCGCGTCGGCATCGAGCGCGCCGATCCGGCGCTGGTCTCCGAGGAGATGCGCCGCGCCGTGCGTGGCATCGCATCCTTTGCCGGTATCAGTGCGGCGATGATGGATGCGTTGCCCAATCTCGAACTCATCGCCTCCTTCGGCGTCGGCTATGATTCGGTCGACGTCCACCATGCGGCGGCGAAGAACATCATGGTCACCAACACGCCCGACGTCCTGACCGAGGAGGTCGCCGACACCGCGATCGGCCTGCTGATCAACACAATCCGCGACCTGCCGCGCGCCGAGACCTGGCTGCGTGACGGCAGCTGGGTGCGCAAGGGCAACTATCCGCTGAGCCGGCTGACCTTGCGCGCGCGCCGTGTCGGCATTTTCGGCATGGGCCGCATCGGCCAGGCCATTGCACGGCGGCTGGAGGCGTTCGGACTGCCGGTCGCCTATCACAATCGGCGTCGTGTCGAAGGTCTTGCCTACCAGTATCACGCGACGCTGAAGGGCTTGGCCGAGGCGGTCGACACGCTGATTTCGGTGGCGCCCGGCGGTGCTTCGACACAGAAAGCGGTCAATGCCGAGATCCTGTCGGCGCTCGGCGCGAACGGCGTCTTCGTCAACATCGGCCGCGGCAGCACCGTCGACGAGGCGGCCCTGGCGGCCGCTCTCGCCGGCGGCACCATCGCCGCAGCCGGGCTCGATGTCTTCGCCGACGAGCCGAATGTCCCCAAGGCGTTGCTCGACTTGCCAAACACCTCTCTGTTGCCGCATGTCGGCTCGGCTTCGGAGCATACGCGCCGCGCCATGGCCGATCTGTGCGTCGACAATCTGATGTCGTGGTTCAGCGAGCGCCGGCCGCTGACACCGGTGCCCGAGACTGTTGACGTGAAGGCACGCGCTTGAGCGCCGGGCTCTGCCCTATTTATTAACGTCTGCTTAACCCTTTGAAATCATTCTTCATTCTGTGTACGCGTGGGTGAGGATCGGGATGAAGACGCTTTCCACATTGATCGGGGCCTCTGCCTTGTTCGGCGGCGTTCAGCTGTTTCATGCCGGCGGTGTTGAAAGCGTCGGCGAAGAGGCCACGCCGTCCGACACCTACAGGCTGGTCGCCAATGGCGACGAGGGGGCCTGCGCGGTCACGCGCGGCGCCTCGGTCTCGGATGGCTTGTCGCTGTTGACCGTGGCTCCGAATTGCCGACGGCTCCTGCCGGGCCTCGATCAGGCGAAATTCTGGCGCGAGCAAAACGACGGAACGGTCGCCTTCAGCGCCAACGGCATCGATCCGATCGTCACCTTCGCCGTGGCTGACGGCAACGGCTACGAATCCTACGCCCCGGCGCTGCCGTTGCTGTCGCTGGCATCGGACGTGAAGCGCGGAGACTGACTACTCAGCCGCGGCCCGTGCGCCGGCTTTCGCCGCCGCGTGCAAACGCACCGCATCACCGAAAGCGCGAAAAATCTTGGCGGAATTGCTGTCCGATTTGACCCAGTATTCGGGATGCCATTGGACGCCGACGGCGAAGGCGCGCGCGCCCTTGACCGAAACCGCTTCGACCGTGCCGTCAGCGGCGACAGCCTCGATCTCGAGCTTCGAGCCCAACCGGTCGATCGCCTGGCGATGCAAGGAATTGACCTTGATGTCGCCCGCGCCGAACACGCCGGCGAGGCAACTGCCTGGCTTGATCGAAATGGTCTGGTGAATGGCGAAGCGCTCATCCTGTTTGTCGCTCACCGCCGCGCGGTGGTCCAGCGACCCCTCGCGCTCCTGGATCTCGGTGCCCAGCGTGCCGCCAAGCGCAACGTTCAACTCCTGGATGCCGCGGCAGATGGCAAGCAGCGGCACGCCGCGCTCGATCGCCTTGCGGATCAACGGCAGCGTCGTGGAGTCGCGCGCGGTGTCATAGGGGCCATTGGCTTCGCTGGCATCGCCGCCATAGAGCGAGGGATCGACATTGGATTTCGAGCCGGTCAGCATGACGCCGTCGACCGACGACAGGAGTTCGTCGAAGTCCAGCCGGTCGCCGAACGAGGGCACCAGCAGGGGGAAAACGCCGGCACCTACGATTGCTGCTTCCAGATATTGTTGGGGCGCGGCATGCCAGGTGTAGTTGTCGAATTGACGGACGTCGGTCGATATGGCGACGAGCGGCTGCTGCATTTTGGTCTGTTTTCCATCTGGAAGGGATGTCCTGCCTTTAAAATAAGCGATCCCCGGGCATTTTTCCAGCCAAGTTTCAGCGTGTCGCATGGGCCATGAAACCGCCTGTTAGACTATAGTTGCAGGGTCGCGCGGCTTCGCCACCAAATCCGGCCGCGGTGCTGGACTCGACTCCTTGCCCGTGTATTGTTTCGTGCGAACCGATGCGGGGGCCGAGGATTTCCCGAACGTCGGTCTGTTGATCCAAAAGGGAGGAACTGCATGGATCGTCGTTCATTCATCCGCAAGGCCGGCGTCACCGGCGTCGGCGCAGCCGCGGCAGCGGCCACGCTCGCCGCACCGGCAATAGCCCAGTCCAATCCCAAGGTGACATGGCGGCTGGCGTCCTCCTTCCCGAAGTCGCTCGACACCATCTATGGCGGGGCCGAAGTGTTCTCCAAGATGCTGTCTGAAGCCACCGACGGCAATTTCCAGATTCAGGTCTTTGCCGCCGGCGAACTCGTTCCCGGCCTGCAGGCCGCCGACGCCACCACGGCCGGCACGGTCGAGGCCTGCCACACGGTGGCATATTATTACTGGGGCAAGGATCCGACATGGGCGCTGGGTGCGGCGGTGCCCTTCTCGCTCAACGCGCGCGGCATGAATGCGTGGCACTACCATGGCGGCGGCATCGACCTATTCAATGAGTTCCTCGCCACGCAAGGTCTTTTCGGCCTGCCGGGCGGCAACACCGGCGTGCAGATGGGTGGCTGGTTCCGCAAGGAGATCAACACCGTCGCCGACCTCTCCGGCCTCAAGATGCGCATCGGCGGCTTTGCCGGCAAAGTGGTGCAGAAGCTCGGCGTCGTGCCGCAGCAGATCGCCGGCGGCGACATCTATCCGGCGCTGGAAAAGGGCACCATCGACGCCGCTGAATGGGTCGGCCCCTATGACGACGAGAAGCTCGGCTTCTACAAGGTCGCCCCCTATTACTACTATCCGGGCTGGTGGGAGGGCGGCCCGACCGTCCACCTGATGTTCAACAAGGCGAAATACGACGAGCTTTCGCCGATCTACAAATCGCTGCTGCGCACGTGCGCCCAGGCCGCCGATGCCAACATGCTGCAGAAATACGACTACGTGAACCCTCCGGCGGTGAAGCGGCTGGTGGCCGGCGGGGCGAAACTGCGTCCGTTCAGCCAGGAGATCATGGCCGCGTGCTTCGAGAAGGCCAACGAGGTCTATGCCGAAATGGAAGCCTCGAACGCGCCGTTCAAGAAGATCTGGGAATCGATCAAGGGCTTCCGCAAGGAGCACTATCTCTGGGCGCAGGTGGCCGAATACAACTACGACACCTTCATGATGGTCCAGCAGCGCAACGGCAAGCTGTAGGCGATCGCACTTTGCTTGTTCGAAAGCCCCGGGCTCTTCTGTCCCGGGGCTTTTCCTTGCTCAACGGCGACGGCAATTGCCAGACGCCCGAAGCCCGCGCCTCAGCCCGAACCCGGCACCACCAGCACCTTCACTTCGCCTGGAGCCGGCGCGTTGGCGATCACCGCCGGCGCCTCTTCGAGCGTGACTTGCCTGGAGATCAGCCGGTCGATCTCGATGGCGCCCGACGCGATGAGCGCGGCGGCGCGGCGGTGTGTGTAGGGGTTGAGGAACGAGCCCAGCACCTTCAGCTCCCGGAACAACAGGTCGAAGGGCTCGAATTCCGCCTTCATGCCTTGCGGTGTCACGCCGACGATGACGACGGTGCCGCCGGCCCTTGCCAGCCGTATCGATTGCTCGACGGTCTCGCGCACACCGGCGCATTCGAACACCACGTCGACGCCATCAGGCATCAGGCCGGTCGGACCGGCGATGGCATCGATCACATCGGCGGCTGTGGGATCGACCGTCGCCGTCGCACCGAGTTCCCTGGCAAGCGCGCGCCGCGAGGCTTGCCTTGTCGACAGGATGATGGTGGTGGCCCCGGCAAGCCGCGCCAGTTGAACGGTGAGCAGGCCGATGACACCGCCGCCGAGCACGACAACCGAACTGCCTGGCCTGATCTCGGCAAGCTCGACGCCGTGCAGGCAGCAGCCGAGCGGCTCGCAGAACGCGCCATGTGTCGGCTTCATATCCGCAGGAAGGAGAAAAGCCTGTTTCTGCGGCATCACCACATAATTGGCAAAGCCGCCGTCGCGGTGGATGCCGATGGCGGTGAGATTGCGGCACAGATTGACGCGGCCGGCATGGCAGTGGCCGCAGCGTCCGCAGGCAATGTTGGGGTCGCCAGTGACCCGGTCACCGACGGCAAAGCCGGAGACGGCGGTGCCGACCGCCTCGATGATGCCGGAGAATTCGTGCCCGGGCGTCACTGGAGGCCTGCAGGGGAACTCGCCGTGGAAAAGATGCCGGTCGGTGCCGCAAACACCGCAGGCCTCGATCCGCACCAGAAGCTCGTCCGGACCGGGGACCGGCTTGGGAATTTCGCGTAGCGCGATGCTGCCCACTCTCTCCAGCCGCACGGCTTTCATGGCGTCTTCCCCCCGAGCTCAGTTGAAATTCGGCGGCTGCGACAGGTCCGGCGTCGGTGCCGCCGGCTTGGCTGGTGGCGTATCGCCGAAATTCGGCGGTTGCGACAGGTCGGGCGTGCCGGGCGCCGCCGGTG
>NZ_JAPYKP010000043.1:0-40493 GCF_037179725.1 Mesorhizobium sp. Cs1321R2N1
GCCGCAGGTCTCATGCGGGCCCTCGAAGGGCGAGCACCACAGGCGGTCGTTACGGTGGCGCGGGACCAACGCCCAATCAGCTCTTAAACTGATTCAACGCAATCGTGAGGTTGCCTGATGAGCACGACGGAGCTGCCGGCCAGCCACGCCGAGCTGATGGACGGCGTCTACCGCTGGCAGCGCCATATCTACGACCTGACCCGCAAATACTACCTGCTCGGCCGCGACCGGATGATCGCGGGGCTGGACGTGCCGCAAGGCGGCACCGTTCTGGAGCTCGGCTGCGGCACCGGCCGCAACATCATCCTCGCCGCCCGCGCCTATCCCGATGCCCGTTTCTTCGGCCTCGATATTTCGGCCGAAATGCTGGAAACGGCCGGCACGGCAATCGACCGCGAAGGCCTCTCGGATCGCGTCACGCTGGCGAGGGGCGACGCCACCGATTTCGATGCAGAGGCCCTTTACGGCATCGAACGGTTCGACCGCATCTTCGTCTCCTATTCGCTGTCGATGATCCCGGGCTGGGAGAAGACGGTCTCGGCAGCACTTGCCACGCTGGCCCCGACGGGCTCGCTGCACATAGTCGATTTCGGCCAGCAGGAAGGTTTGCCGGGCTGGTTCCGCACCTTGCTGCGCGGCTGGCTGAAAAAATTCCACGTCACCCCGCGCGAATCCCTGCGCGACGTTCTGGAATCGGAAGCCGAGCGAACCGGCGTAACCTTCCGTTTTCGCACGCTTTATCGTGGCTATGCCTGGCTGGCGGTCATCGGGCTCGGCATGTGACATCGCAGACATTGCGGCCGTAAAACCATCCATGGCAGTTGCAGAATGACCCAAGGGGCGGTACACTATCTCCATGCTGGAGATAGAAAGTGATCGTCGGGTTTCGGGACGGATGGCTACGGGCCTTCTTCGTGGAAGACATTCACTCCCGCAACATTCCGTCCGATCTTGAAAGCCGGTTGTTCCGCAAACTCCAGATGATCGATGACGCGATGACCGATCGGGATTTGCGTGTGCCGCCGAGCAATCATTTCGAAAAGTTGCGTGGCAATCTCGATGGCTTCCATTCGATCCGCGTCAATGGCCAATGGCGGCTGATCTTCCGGTGGGACGGCGGACGTGGTGAAGCGTCGGATACTTATCTCGACGACCACAGTTACAGATGAGGTGACACATGTTGATGACGACACGCAAGCCCGCAACGGTGGGCGAAATCCTCACGGAAGAATTCATGCAGCCGCTAGGCCTGACACAGGCTGCTTTGGCCGAAGCGATGGGGGTCCAGCGCAAGCATGTGAACGAATTGTGCAACGACCGCCGCAACGTGACGGCTGCCACTGCGCTCATTCTGGCGCGGGTCTTTGGCAACAGCCCGGATTTCTGGCTGAACGTGCAGCGCCGTGCCGATCTTTGGGCGGTCATGAATTCGCCCGACGAGCGCGCGCGTATCGATCGCGCCAAGCCTTTGGCGACTGCGGCATAGAAGAAAACTTGCAGCACTCGACTGCCGCTCAATGCAGCGCCTTCACCAGCGCCCCCACCAACGCCTGCGGCCGATAGTTGAGCTTGGCCGGCGTTAGCCCGAGCCGCACCACCACCAATTGCTCGGATGGAATGATGGCGACGGTCTGCCCATCATGGCCTTCCATCCAGTAAGTGTCCTTCGGCAGGCCGGCGGCGACGCCGGCACCGGGATTTTCCTCGTCGCCCGGCGCTTCGATCCACAACTGGCCCTTGCCGTAGATTTTCGAGGCGGATGCCGGCTCACGCATCCAATCGACGAAGCCGGCCGGCAGGACCTGGTTGCCGTTCCATACCCCGCCCTGCAGCAGGAACTGGCCGAACCGGGCCCAGTCATGCGCCGTGGCGTAGAGATAGGACGAGCCGACGAAAGTGCCCTGCTCGTCGGTTTCGAGCACCGCGCTGTGCATGCCGAGCGGCTCGAACAGCGCCATGCGCGGCCACGTCAATGCCTTCGCCTTGTCGCCGATCGCGTCCTGCCAGAGGCGCGACAGCATCACCGCCGTGCCGCTGGAATAGGAAAACACCTTGCCGACCTCGCCGGTGAGGGGTTTGGAGCCGGCAAAACCCGCCATGTCGGGTTCGAGGTAGAGCATGCGCGTCACATCGGCGACGTCGCCATAGTCTTCGTTGAACTCCAGACCGCTCGACATCGCCATCATGTCGGCAAGGCTGATCGCGGCGCGGCCATCCACCTTCCAGGGCGTGAACAGGCCCTTGTTGTCGACCGCCAGCTTGCCGTCCCTGATCAGTGTGCCGACGATGGCGGCGTTCACCGTCTTGGTCATCGACCAGCCGAGCAATGGCGTCTTGACCGAAAAGCCGTCGCCATAGCGTTCCGCGACGATCCGCCCGTTCTTTACCACGACGATCGCGCGCATGCCGGTGCCGGCCATCGCGTCGTCCGCGACGATCTTCAAGACGTCGGGATTCTGCGAGGCACTGACCCGTTCGCCCTCGGGCCATAGCGCATCCTGGCTTGTCGCCGCCGGTTCGGCATGGACCGTCGTGCGCCGCGCCTTGCCGACATCGCCGTCGGGAACCGAGGCGCAGCCCAGCCCGTCGCGCGCAACCGCCTCGCTCTTGCCGAGGAAACCGAGCAGGCCGGCCGACACCGTCCCCCGGTTCTTGTCGACGGAAACCCGCATCAAGCGCAGCAGCGGATGGCCGGGCGCCTGCACATCGACGGCCAGCACCTCGTTGGGGTCGCGCCCGGCGATGAAGACGTTGGAGCAGACGATCTTGGCCGAATAGCCCGAGCCGACGCGGATGAGTTCCGGCGGCGCGAAATAGAGCCAGGCAACCAGCGCGGCGATAGCCAGCACGATCAGGCCAAGCAGCCATTTGACGATCTTGACGATGATCCGCATCCTTTGCCTCCCAGGCACTCGCCTGACGTTTATGTCATCGAATTGCCGCCATTGCTTCCGCAAAATCGGGCTTCTTGTCGAGCGCCATAAACCAGATATCAACCATGATCGGCGATCACAGGGATGCATGTCGCCCAAAGTGCGCAGCGGTTTTGCGACAACGACATGCACGAAAAACGAATAGGCTGGGCGATGCGTGGGGCGATCGCCTGGAGGGGCCAGACCAACTTCGGCCATCAAGTGCACAGACCCATCAGCGACCGGCTGATTCCGGCTTGGAAGTTGCGATGCGCCGTCTTGCGGTCTTTTTCATGCTGACGCTGCTCGGCGCCTGCTCGACCGTGGACGATCTCTCGCCGCTGTCGCCGTCCGCGTCGAGCAGTCCGACGGTGGCCGTGCGCGCGCCGCGCTTTGCCGATTCCAAGCCGCATGAGTGGGACAGCGGCGCGCCGTGGAACTATGCCGTCCACGGCACCGACGTCTCCAAATACCAGACATCGATCGACTGGCCGACCGCCAAGGCCAGCGGTATCTCCTTCGCCTTCATCAAGGCGACCGAAGGCGGCGACCGATTCGATGAATATTTCAGCGAGCACTGGGCGCGCACGAAAGCCAACGGAATTCCACGCGCGGCCTATCATTTCTTCTATTTCTGCACGCCCGCCGCCGTGCAGGCGCGCTGGTTCATCCAGAATGTCCCCGTCGACCGCTCCGCATTGCCTCCGGTTCTCGACATGGAATGGAACCCGAACTCGCCGACCTGCCACCTGCGCCCCGACGCGGCCACGGTGCGCGCTGAGATGACCACCTTCCTTGATATCGTCGAGCGGCGTTACGGTAAGAAGCCGATCATCTACACCTCGGTCGATTTCTTCGAGGACAACGAACTGTCGAGCTTCCGCGGCTATCCCTACTGGCTGCGCTCCGTCGCCGGGCACCCGCGCGAGAAATATGGCAGCCACCCCTTCACCTTCTGGCAGTACACCGGAACCGGCATCGTCCCCGGCATGACCGGCAAGTCCGACATCAACGTCTTCAACGGCTCGGAAGCCGCCTGGAATAAATGGTTGCGGCAGAACACCCGCTGACCCCGTGGCAACGGCAGCGAAGGCGCTTGGAAGAAGGGCCGCGGCAGAAGACCCGTTGACCTCGTGGCAACGGCAGCGAAGCCCTCTGGAATAGCGGCTGCGGCAGAAGACCCGTTGACACCGTGGCAACGGCAGCAAGGGCGCCTCAAATAGGGCTGAAGCAGAACACCCGCTGACCCCGTGGCAACGGCAGCAAGGGCGCCTCAAATAGGGCTGAAGCAGAAGACCCGTTGACACCGGGCTTGCCGCCTGCTTTTCGACACTGCCAGCGGTAAAGAGTGCAACCGCAGGGCGTTGGGCTCTAGGCACGACAACGCCCTCTTCGTTTCGAAAGGAAGCTAATGCGACTGCGTTCCCAAGCCCTCGCGGCGCTATTCTTGTGCGCCACGGCCTTGCCGGCGATGGCGCAGGAATGCGGCGGCGATTTCGAAACCTGGAAACAGGGCGTGGCGGCGGAAGCCAAGGCTGCCGGTGTCGGCGCCGTCGGTCTCGATGCGCTGGAGGACGCCAGGATCGACGAGAAGGCTCTGGCGCGCGACCGCGCGCAGGGCGTCTTCACGCAAACCTTCGTCCAATTCTCCAACCGCATGATCTCTGCCTACCGGCTGAAGCAAGGTGCGGCGAACATGAAGAAATACGCCGATGTCTTCGCCCGCGCCGACCAGCAGTTCGGTGTCCAGGCGCCTGTCATCACCGCCTTCTGGGCGCTTGAAACGGATTTCGGCGCCGTGCAGGGCGATTTCCATACGCTGAGCGCACTGGTGACGCTGTCGCATGACTGCCGCCGCCCGCAGCTTTTCCGCCAGCAACTGGTGCCGCTGCTGGAACTGATCGATCGCGGCGTGCTGCCGGCCGATGTCACCGGCGCCTGGGCCGGCGAGATCGGCCAGACGCAGATCCTGCCGTCCGACTATCTTGCGCGCGGCGTCGATGGCGACGGCGACGGCGAGATCGACCTTAGAAACAGCGTGCCGGACGTGATCATGACCACGGGCAACAAGGTGCTGTCGCGCGGCTGGAAGCGCGACGAGCCCTGGATCCAGGAAGTGCGCGTGCCCGACGAGATGCCGTGGGACCAGACCGGCCGCACCAACAAATTGCCGCTGACACAGTGGGCGCAGTGGGGCGTCACCAACCCCGACGGTTCGCCGCTGATCGACAAGGGCCTGAAGGCCGGCCTGGCGCTGCCCATGGGCCGCAAGGGTCCGGCCTTCCTCACCTACGACAATTTCGACGTCTATCTCGAATGGAACCAGTCCTTCACCTACGCGCTGACCGCGGCAAACCTTGCCGCGCAGCTCGCCGGCACGCCGCCGCTCGATCCGCGCAATCCCGAGCCGGGTCTCGACAACGAGCAGATGAAGGCGTTGCAGACGAAGCTCGAGGCCAGGGGTTACGACGTCGGCACGGTCGACGGAATCCTGGGCACCAACACCCGCGAAGCCATCCGCAAGGAGCAGATGCGGCTAGGCCTGCCGGTGGATGGCTGGCCGACGCCGGTGCTGCTGGGAAAACTGTAAAAAAAAAAGTGAGTAGTGAGTAGTGAGGGTCTCAGGCGCCGCACGTCACTACTAACTACTAACTACTAACTGCCCACTACTCCCCCGCACAAAATCGATGAACGCCCGCAAGGCTGGCGGCACATGCCGCACGCTCGGATGGTACAGGTAGAAACCGGGGAAGCTGGGCGACCAGGCCTCCAGAAACCGGACCAGCTGACCGTTCTCGATCCAGGGACGGACCTGATAATCAATCATGTATGCAATACCGGCACCGCTCAGCACCGCGTTGAGCAGCAAGTCGGTGTCGTTGACAGTCAGCCTGCCTTCGACCGCGATTTCCAACGCCCTTTTGCCACGCGCGAACTCCCATCGGTAGATGTTGCCGCCGCCTGGCCATTGGAAGTTGATGCAGCGATGCTGGTGCAGATCGCCGGGATGACGAGGCGTGCTGCGTCCCGCGAGATAGGCGGGAGCGGCCACCGCGGCCATTTGCAGGTCCCCGCTCAGCTTCACCGCCACCATGTCTTTTTCCAGCCGCTCGCCGAGCCGAATGCCGGCATCGAAGCGTCCTTCGACAATGTCTGTCAGCATGTCGTCGACGATGACCGTCAGGCTGATATCGGGATAGACGCGCTGGAAATCGCCCAGGATCGGCGCGATGAACCGCATCGCGGCCACGCGCGGCACGTTGATGCGCAGCGAACCCGCCGGCTGATCGCGTGAGGCATGAATATCCGCGACCGCGCCTTCCAGTTCCCTGAAAACAGGGCCAAGCCGCGTGAACAGCGTGTCGCCGGCCGCCGTCGGCGATACGCTGCGTGTCGTGCGATTGAGCAGACGGACACCGAGACGTGCCTCCAACTGCCGGATTGTCTGGCTGAGGGCCGGCGGCGAAATCCTGAGCCTGGCGGAAGCGCGGATGAAACTGCCCTCCTCCACGATCGTCGCGAATGCCTTGAGTTCGGAAAATTCAGACCCGCGCATTGTGTATCCCAGGATTAACAGGCAAGTCATATAATAGCCCATTATATGATCAATAGCTTCGGCCTATTTTCGACCGTGGAAGCCGCATCGCGCGGTCACGAACGGTCGAAAGGAATTGATCATGTCTCATTCGCTTCAGGGCAAAACCGCGATCGTCACCGGCAGTTCGCGCGGCATCGGCCGCGCCATTGCCGAAGGGCTCGCCGCCAACGGCGCCACCGTCGCCGTCAACTATGTCGGCAATGCCAAGGCCGCTGACGATGTTGTGGCGGCCATCACGAGCAAGGGTGGCAAGGCGATCGCCATCCAGGCCGACATTTCAAATGTCTCCGACGTCCGCCGGTTGTTCGACGAAGCAGAAAGCCAATTGGGCGGTCTCGACATCGTCGTCGCCAATGTCGGCGTCGCCGTGATCAAACCGCTGGTCGAGGCCAGTGAAGCGGATTTCGACCTTGTTTTCGATACCAACGCCAAAGGCACGTTCTTCACGCTTCAGGAGGCCGCTCGCCGTGTGCGGGACGGCGGTCGCATCATCGCGGTCTCCACGGGCGGGACAAAAATGTTCTTCACCCACACTGCGCTCTATCTCGGCAGCAAGGGCGCGGTGGAACAATTTGTGCGCGTGCTGTCGCGCGAGGTTGGTCCACGCGGCGTCACCGTCAATAGTTTATCGCCAGGCTTCACCGACACGGACCTTCTGCCGGAGCGCGATCGCGCCGTGGCGGCCGGCATGTCGCCCTTCGGTAGGATTGGTGCGCCGCGCGATGTCGCCGACGTTGCCGTTTTCCTGGCCAGCGACGAGGCCCGCTGGTTGACTGGCGAGAACATCCAGGCCGGCGGTGGCGTGGCTTAATCCGCCATCGTCTCCAAGCTCGCAAACCCTTGCGGCGCGTCGCCCTCGTCGAAAGGCGTCGTCACCTCGACGAACGTGTCGGGATAAAAGCCGTTGAAGCGGGTCCTGAGCGACAGCGAGTAGGCGCCGATATGGCCGATCTCGATCCAGTCGCCGGTGTCGACGGTCTCCGGCAGCCAGAACGGCCGCGACAGGATGTCGACGGAATCGCAGGTCGCGCCGCACACCTTGAACGGCACGATTTTGTTCTCGTCGCCATTGCGCGCGCGGATCGCCGGATCGGGGATGAAGCGTGCCGGCAGCGTGATCTTGCCGGTCCATGAATCCGACAGCGACGCCCAGATGCCGTCATTGATGTAGAGCCGCTTACCCTTGCGCAGGAGCACGCGCACGATCAGCGACAGGCAGCGCGCCACGATGACCCTGCCCGGCTCCGCCACCAGCGGAATCTGGTCGAACTGATATTCCTTCAGGTCGCCGGAGAGCCGCGACATGATCTGGCCGAGCGACGGCATCTCGATCTGCTTGCGGTTGGGATCATGTCCGTATTCGGCCGGAAAGCCGCCGCCGACATCGAGCCCGGCGATGTCGAAGGTCAGCCGGTTACGCACCCAGTCGGCCGAGGCCAGTGCCCGCTCATAGGTGTCGGGATCCTCGATCTGGCTGCCGACATGGAAACAGAGGCCGACCCTATAGCCGGTGCGGTTCAGCCGCTCGGCGAGTTCGACCGCATAGGCCGGCCCGGCGCCGAATTTCTTCGACAGTTCGTAGGCGGCATGCCCCTTGGTCTGCACACGCACGAAGACGCTGACCGCGCCCGGGTCGATATCGAGCGCCCGCACCACCCGGGTCAGCTTGGTGATCTCGTCCTCATGGTCGAGCGAAATGACGCGGATGCCGTATTTTTCCAGCGCCAGCTTGATGTCCGACTGCGCCTTGACCGGGTGCATGTAGAGCATCTCGGCATCGGGCGAGACGGCGCGCACGGCGGCGAACTCGCCTGGTGAAGCGACGTCGAAGGCGGTGACGCCGGCCTCGACCAGCGTCTTCAGCACGATCTGCTCGCCATTGGTCTTCACCGCATAGGCGGTCTTGCCGGGGAACATGCCCATGAACTGCAAGGCGTCGGCCTTGAGCACCTGCGGGCGGAAGCAGTAGACCGGGTCGTCCGGGCGAAGCGCCAGTGCCGCCTCGCTTGCATTCTCGAATCGCTGCATGGACGAATCCCCGACTTCAGCTCGCACAATCAATCCAAGCTAGCGGCTAGCGCATGACCCCGAAAGTCAATTTCGACTTTCGGAAAGGATCATGCGCCAGGAATGAATCTCGCAGCGTCCTTTGCGCGTCTCTGGAGACGTGCGGCGCTGCAATGAAAACAATTCTGTGTCTCGCGCTGCTGACGGTGCGGCACTAGCCTTTTGCCGAGAAGCTTGGCTGTCGGTCAAGTTTCGGGTGGCCCTTGCCGCCGGACCCGATATGGCTTCTGCCTGGTTGGCCGGCATTCGAGCCGTCCGGGGAGGATAAATCACATGGCTATGGCAGCGGCATCTGCAGCACGCGGACCGATGACGCTCAGGGACTGGGGGCAGTTGCTGTTGCTCGGCGCGATCTGGGGCGGCTCGTTCTTCTTCGCCCGCATCGCGGTGGCGGAGCTTCACCCATTGGTGCTGGTTCTGTTTCGCGTCGCCATCGCCGCATTGGCGCTGCATCTCTATCTCGGCTTGCGCGGCCCCTCCTTCCGTCTCGCCCTGCCGCATGCCGGCCTGTTCTTCCTGCTGGCCTTCACCAACAATGTCGTCCCCTTCTCGCTGATCTTCGCCGGCCAGACCCAATTGGGTGCCGGCGTCGCCTCCGTGCTCAATGCCACGACGCCGTTCTGGACGCTGATCCTCGCCAATGCTCTGACATCAGATGAAAAGCTGTCCTGGAACAAGCTCGCCGGCATCGCCCTCGGTGTCGCCGGCACGGCTGTGATGATCGGTCCCGGCCTGCTCGCGGGGCTGGGCGGCCCGGTCTGGGCCAAATTCGCGCTGATCGGCGCCTCGCTCTCCTATGGCGTTGCGCTGATGGTCGCCCGCCGCTTCAAGGGCGTGCCCTCGCCGGTCGTCGCCACCGGACAATTGACGGCTTCGACCATCATCATGATCCCGATCGTGCTCTTCGCCCACGGCCCGGCCGGCTTGTTCTCGGCCTCGCCGCCGGTGTGGACGGCGGTGCTGGCGCTGGCGCTTCTGTCGACGGCCTTCGCCTACATCCTCTACTTCAATCTCGTCGCCTCGGCCGGGGCCACCAACGCCTCGCTGGTCACGCTGATCGTGCCGGCCAGCGCCATGCTGCTCGGTTTTCTGTTCCTTGGCGAACGGCTGGAAGCGTTCGAGATCGGCGGCGTGGTGCTGATCGGGCTCGGTCTTCTCGCAATCGACGGACGAGTGTTCGGTCGCCGTTAGGGCCGGGCAAGGGATGGTCGACGCGAAAGTCGAATGCGACTTTCGCGGCGGTAGCGCTGCCATGACACAGCGTCGACACGCCACCGCCATAATTTATTCACAGGCTTGAAGCGGGCTTTTGCCGAAGAGTTTCAACGGCTAACGGCAAAACCGAGGTCGCGAATCTCACAATCACGTCGCAATGCAGCACATTTTCCGCTTGCCTGTGGCACAAATGAACCTAGACTCCAGGGCATAGCTCTTTAAGAGGAGGCTATGTCATGGGACTTACGAGGCCAATCAACGCATTGATGATTTGTGCTGCGTTTGCCTTCATCGGCGCCCTCATTATGGGCGTCCTTCCCTGAACCCGCCAAGACAGGGAAGACCAGCACCAGATAGTCTAACCAATTCGAAAGGCCGGGGTTTTTTACCCGGCCTTTTGCTTTTCCAGCCGAGCCTTACGCAGCAGCGGAACCCGCCACCTCCGCCTCATGCGAGCGGATGCCGATCATGTGGCAGACGGCGAACACCAGATCGGCCCGGTTCATCGTATAGAAGTGAAAATCGCCAACGCCGCGCTCGACGAGGTCCAGCACCTGTTCGGCCGCCACGGCGGAAGCCACCAGAGCATGCGTCTGCGGATCGTTCTGCAGACCGTCGAAGCGCTCGGCCAGCCATGCCGGCACCAGTGCACCGCAGCGCGCCGAGAAATTGGCGACCTGGGTAAAATTGTGCACTGGCAGGATGCCGGGAACGATCGGGATGTAGATGCCGGCGCGGCGCGCGCGCTCGACGTAACGCTCGTAGAGATCGTTGTCGAAAAAGAACTGGGTGATCGCCCGTGTCGCGCCATTGTCGACCTTGCGCTTCAGCATGTCGATGTCGGTGGCGAAGTCAGGGCTTTCCGGATGCTTTTCCGGATAGGCCGAAACCGAGATGTCGAAATCGCCGGCGTCCTTCAGCGCCCCGACCAGCTCGGCACCATTGGCGTAGCCGTCCGGATGCGGCCGGTAGGCGGTTCCGACGCCCGCGGCCGGATCGCCGCGCAAGGCGACGAAGCGTTTGACGCCCATGTCGGTGAATTCCTGGATCACCGCATCGACCTGATGGCGGGCAGCATCGACGCAGGTCATGTGCGCGGCCGGCGTCAGGCTGGTCTCCTTCAGGATGCGGCCGATGGTGCGCGCCGTGCGCTCGCGTGTCGAGCCGCCGGCGCCATAGGTGACCGAGACGAATTTCGGCTTCAGCGGCTCCAGCCTTGTGACCGTGTCCCATAGCCTCGCTTCGATCTCGTCGTTCTTCGGCGGGAAGAACTCGAACGAAACCCTGACCTTGTCGCCGATATCGGGACGGCGGGAAAAACGAAACTGGTTCATCAGGCGATTTCCCCTATCGAGCTCACTCTGGTCTGCTGGCTGGCGTTGGCGGGATCGGCGATCAGCAGGCGCCGGTCGCGGCCAAGCCAAAGCTTGACGGTGAGCCTGGCCTCGTTACCGCCGCGCGGTTCGAATTCCTGGGCATCCTCGAGATCGAGGCCGGCTTCGGAGAACCAGTCCCCGATCTGCCGGTCGGAAAAGCCGAGACGCATATGCGCGTGCTCGTCACGCAGGAACTCCAGCGCGTGCGGCGCGAAATCGACGATGACCAGACGGCCTGCCGGGCGCAAAAGCCGCGCCGCCTCATGGATGGCGCGAGCCGGATCGTCGAGATAGTGCAGCACCTGATGGATGGTGACGAGATCGAAGGCATCGCGCTCGACAGGCGGCGAAAAAATATCGCCCTGCCGCACCTGCGCATTCGAAACGCCGGCCTTGTCGAGATTGGCGCGCGCCACCGTCAGCATCTCGCGCGACATGTCGATGCCGATGCCGCGCCGGTAGAGCGGCGAGAAGATTTCGAGCAGCCGCCCGGTGCCGGTGCCAAGGTCGAGCATGGACTGGAACGGCCGCTTGCCGACCAGCTTCAGCATCGCGGCCTCGACGGCGCGGTCGGGCACATGCAGCGAGCGGATATGATCCCAGCTTGCGGCGTTCTGCGAAAAATACGCGGTGGCGCGGTCCTGGCGCTTGCGCTTGACCGAGGTCAGCCGCTCCAGATCGCGCTCGACCTGCGGGTCGGCTCCGCGAATGCTGGAAACCAGCCCCATCACGAAGTCTCGTGCCGAATCTGCGTCCGACAGGCGGAAGAATGCCCACGACCCTTCCTGGTAGCGGCCGATCAGCCCCGCCTCGAGCAGCAGTTTCAGATGTCGCGAGACACGCGGCTGCGACTGGCCGAGAATTTCGGTAAGGTCGGAAACGGTGAGGTCGCCGCGCGACAACAATGCCAATATGCGCAGGCGGCTGGATTCGGCCGCCGCCTTCAGCGTATCCACCATGGTGTCGAGCGAGACATGCATCAGCGTATTCTCTTTGAAAAAGATATAAACATATGTTTATGTCGATTTTGGCGACCTTGCAAGCGCTATGTCGCTTCCGGACCAGAAAATGCCGCATGCGTGATTTCCCGGTCCAGGTCACCCGAAACGTCAATCGGTTTGAGATGGCATGCACCAGCACAGAGTCAGGCCCGGCACAGAGACAGGCAATGACCGGGCAGCGTGACATGTTCGAGGCACGTGAAGGCGAGCAGAGGCTGGACCAGGATCCGGCAACGATGCCACCCGATAGCGGCATCGTCTTCATCGGCCGTATCGCCTCGCCATGGACTACCCGGGAAAGCTGCCCGAAAAACATGCGCGCCGCGCGCGAAACGGGACAGCCGGCGGCGCTCACCATCGAAGCGCCCTATCGCGAAGGGCTGCGTGGGCTGGACCGCGCCAGCCACGTCGTCATCCTGTCCTGGCTGCATCATGCGCCGAGGAATCTGATCGTTCAAAAACCCCGCCATGCGGCTGAAGCAAAAGGCGTATTCGGGTTGCGCTCCCCGGCCCGGCCAAATCCGATCGGCCTGCATGTAGCCAAGCTCGTCGGTTTGGACATTGCCACCGGGCGCATCGATCTGGACGCCATCGACGTGCTCGACGGCACGCCGGTCGTCGACATCAAGCCCTATTTCGCCTCGACCGATGCCATTGCCGAGGCGACCGTTGAGGGGCGCGAGGAGCGATGAGCGCGCCGACCGGCCGCCGCCGCGCCATCGCCAAGGCGCTGACGGCACTTTTGCCGCTGGCGCCTTATGCCGACATGGAGAAGATCCGCATCGACGCCGGCTCCATGCATATGAAGACCTTGCCGCCGACGATCGCGGTCTGGCTGGCGACGATTGCCCATATCCGTCACATGCACACCGACTACGAAAAGCTGCTGGCCGAGGGCTATGATCGCGACTCGGCGCGTTTCTTCGTCATCGAGCAAACCAACATCGTGCTCACGCGCTGGCGCGCCACCCGCCTGCTCGACGCCGATGACGAGGAGGAATGACGCTATTGCCGGGCGGAATGGTGCTCACTCGCAAATGCTGGCCCGATCGTCATCTCGAGGATGACTGAAGTCCGACTACTGGCTCTATGCGCTCGGCCTGCCGCGATAGCTTGTGACGTAATGGCAAGGAGCTGCCGATGAGCCAAATCGCACAGGATACACCGCCGCTGCCTGTTGTGAGCGATCGCCATGTCGACCCGCACGCCTATCCCGAAGGCATTGCCTTCCTCGACGGCCAGTACTTGCCAATGTCGCAAGCCAAGGTCTCGGTGCTGGATTGGGGTTTTCTGCACTCTGACGCCACCTACGATACAGTGCATGTCTGGAACGGCCGCTTCTTCCGCCTCGATCTGCATCTCGACCGTTTCTTCGGCGGCTTGCAAAAGCTGCGCATGACGATCCCGTTCGATCACGATGGCGTGGCCGAGATCCTGCACAATTGCGTTGCGCTGTCAGGCCATCGCGCCGCCTATGTCGAGATGCTGTGCACGCGCGGCGCCTCGCCGACCTTCAGCCGCGACCCGCGCCAGGCGATCAACCGCTTCATGGCGTTCGCCGTGCCGTTCGGCTCGGTCGCCAATGCCGAGCAGTTGCAGCGCGGGCTGCGTGTCGCCGTCAGTGACAAGGTGCGCATTCAGCCGGCCTCGATCGATCCGACGATCAAGAACTATCACTGGCTCGACCTCGTGCGCGGCCTCTACGATGCCTATGATCGCGGCGCCGAGACGGCCCTCATTCTCGACTTCAACGGCAATGTCGCCGAGGGTCCTGGCTTCAACGTCTTCTGCGTCAAGGACGGCAGACTGTCGACACCGGCCATCGGCGTGCTGCCGGGCATCACCCGCCGCACCGTCTTCGATCTTTGCGCAGAGATCGGACTCTCGGCGACGGCCATGGATGTCAGCGTGGCCATGCTGCGCGGCGCCGACGAGGTCTTCATCACCTCGACCGCCGGCGGCATCATGCCGGTGACGGAGATTGACGGTGCCGACATCGCCGACGGCAAGGTCGGGCCGATCACCAGCCGACTGATGGCGCTCTATTGGCAAAAGCACGACGACCCAGCCTGGTCGAGTTTGGTGAACTACCCCTGATTCACACGATTTCTTGTTCCACTTGAAAGCCCCAAGTTCAAAAAGATTTCCGCCCGCCTCTGGAAAATCACGGGACAGCCCGTATATGCCCGGAAGCGGAGAAGCCTCCGCTTCCATCCAGAAATTGCGCCCGCAGGGGCAAGGATTCCACATCATGACATCAAAGGTTTGGTTCATCACCGGATCGTCGAAAGGCTTTGGCCGCGTCTGGGCGGAGGCCGCGTTGGCGCGCGGCGACCGCGTCGCCGCGACCGTCCGTGACGTCGGCACGCTCGCCGATCTGGTCGAGAAATACGGCGACAACATCGCCGCGCTAAAGCTCGACGTCACCGACAAGAAAGCCGTCGATGCCGCTGTCGCCGAGGCGCACAAGCGCTTTGGCCGGATCGACGTCGTCATCAACAATGCCGGCTACGGCCATTTCGGCGCAATCGAGGAAGTCAGCGAGCAGGAAGCCCGCGACCAGATCGAGACCAACGTGTTCGGCGCGCTGTGGGTCACCCAGGCCGCCCTGCCGATCATGCGAGCGCAGCGGTCCGGCCACATCATCCAGATATCGTCGATCGGCGGCGTCAACGCCTTTGCCTCGCTCGGCCTCTATCATGCCTCGAAATGGGCGCTGGAAGCCTTCAGCCAGTCGCTCAGCATCGAGGTCGCGGAATTCGGCATTCATGTCACGCTGGTCGAGCCGGGCGGCTTCGCCACCGACTGGTCGGGAGCATCGGCCAAGGTTTCCAAGCCGATCGAGGCCTATGCGCCTGCCCGTGCCAGGATGGCCGAGCGCCGCGCCAACTCGGTCGCCGGCGATCCCGAGGCGACCGGTCCGGCCATGCTGGCCATCGTCGATGCCGACGAGCCGCCGCTTCGGGTATTCTTCGGCGATGGCGGCCTGCCGATGATACGCCAGGAATACGCCAACCGCCTCGCCACCTGGGACAAGTGGGACCACGTCTCCGTCATGGCGCAAGGCGCCAACAAGAACCGCAAGGGCTGACATCAGGTGTTTTGCTGCGCCGCCGCCTCACAGGCGGCGTAGCTCTCACCTCAGCCACGATGCGAGCGTGCGGCTATGCCTGATAAATCCATTGTTCCGGCACCCGCACCGAAATCTCTTCGCCGGCCCTGACGACGCCGGGCCTTTCAACCCAGGCGACCACGCCGCGCAACCGCTTCGCTGCCTTCGGAAACAACAGCGCGCCGGCTTCGAGGTCCGTCATTCCAGCGTTTTCAGCGATCGATCGCCCGGCGATGCGGCATGGCCCGTTCTGGGCGTCGACCTTGAGGGTCACGCCGCCCTTGAAGAACAGTAGCGTGCCGGCCGGCAGCATCGACAGATGCGGCACGCCTTCGATCACCAGATTGGCGCCGATCCACTCGGGCTTGATTTCGGCGAGTTCCATCCGTTCGGCGACGATGCCCAATTCGTCCGCCGCCACGATCGATATCTGCCGCTCGTTGCGCATCTCGGTGCCGCGCGGATACCAGGGCTCGCGCCCGCCGGAGCGGCGCGTCGGTCCTGCATGGAAGTCGCCTGAAATGCCGTCGAAACCGAGCCGCAATTCGTCCACCGGACGCGTCTGGAAATCGTCCGCTGGCGCGACATACAGCGCCGCCGCACGGGCGGCAAGCTTCTTCGACGGAATGATTTCGACCGGCTTTTCAGCCTCGGGAAAGAGATCCAGCATGACTTCATTCCTTGGATGACGTGCCCTGGTTTTGCCCTTCACCCGGCAAGGCCGCAAGAGCGGTTCGGGCCATAATGCGCAATTCTTCCACCGATGCGCCGTCCCGTGCCTGGATCGACATGCCGTTCATGACGCCTGCAATATATTTGGCGAAGCCTTCGACGGAGAGGTTTTCCGGCACATCGCCTTCTGCCTTGCCTTTGGCCAGCCGCGCCGCGATCGCCGCCTCGCTCGCCTTGCGATAGGCCTTGAGTTCATCCGCAATGGCTTGCGCCTGCGGCGAGGCCGCCAGCGCGCCGCTGACGAAAAGGCATCCGCCCGGCTTGCCGGGCCTCGAATAGGCCTCCGCGGCCCCCAGCAGCAAGCGCCGCATCGCCTCCCCCGTCGACACCAACGCGCTCAGCGCTTCCAGCGCGAAACCTATCTCGGTCTCGTGGTAGCGCGTCAATGCCCTGCGAAACAAAGTCTCCTTGTCGGTGAAGGCGTTGTAGATCTGTGGCGGCGTTAGCCCCATCGCTTCGCGCAGCATGGCCAGCGACGTCGCTTCATAGCCGTGCTCCCAGAAAAGATGCATCGCGGCATCGAGCGCCCGGTCGGGGTCGAATGCGCGCGGCCGGCCGCCGCGTGGTTTGTCCGAGTTTTCCATAGCGATCGATACGAAACCCATTGACTCACCTTTCCCTCATACCATATCAATCGATACGCAACCAGGCAAACCGGAAGATGACCTCCCGGCGAGAACCGTGCAACCCAAGGAGAAAACAATGCCGATCACCGTGACCGCGCCGGAAGGCGTACTGATCCCCGCCGGAGAGCGCGAAATCCTGCCACGCCTGAGCGCCGCACTCATCGAAGCCTCCGGCGCCACCGGCAATTCATTCTTCACCGCGATCGTCGGCGGCACCGTCCATATCCTGCCGCCGCGCCACATTTATGCAGGTGGCGCCAACCGGCCGGTCGTCATGGTCGAGTTGAAGCTACCCAATATCGCCCTTGGCTCAATCGAAGCCCGCAAGATCTTCATTGCCGCCGCCGCCCGGATTGTCGGCGAACTCTGCGTACCCGGCCACAAGCCGGAAAATACCTGGATCAACATCGTCAACGCGCCCGACGGCGGCTGGGGCATCGGTGACAGGCAATATACCGGCGACGCGCTTATCGCCGCCGCCACCGCCGCCGCGCAGTGATGAACAGGATGATGCGGCTCTCCCCTTCGCTGTTCTTCACCACCAACTGCGAGCCCGCGCTGGCCTTTTACGAACAATGCGGTCTTGGCCGGGCAACGGTCCTGCTGCGCTGGGGCGACAACGACATGCCGGTGCGCACCGAGGCCATGCGCGGAAAAATCCTGCATGCCCGTTTCGAAGGTCCGGGTGTGCTGTTCCACGCCTCGGACAATGACGACGCGGAGCCGATGAAGGGCTCCGCCATGATGCTGGAATTCGATGGACCGACCGCGGCGCCAGCGGTTTTCGCCCGCGAGGAGCTTTTCGCACGCATGGGCGAGGGCGGCCGGATCACAGTGCCGTTTGCCCGGCAATATTGGGGGACCAGCTTCGGCATGCTGGTCGACGCCTTCGGCGTGCAGTGGATGTTCAGTTGCTCCAAAGAATAGACGCCGGTCGCAGACCGCTCGATCACAACCTTCTTACCGAAAAACGCCGCCGCGCCCAATTGTCGCCGCGCTGCGTCGGCTTCATGGTGAAGTCCGGACCGTCGACGGAGGTTCTCATGCGTCCCGGAGCGGCGATCGCAGCGCTTTGGTTGATCTGGGTGGTCACATGGATTGCGGCTGCCTTATGGGCCGATCCGGCGCAAAAGCGCGCCGCCTTAGAGGCGGAGGCTCGCTATCGCGTCTTCTGGCTGGCCGGCACCGTCCTGCTGTTCGTTCCAGCGCATGGCTATGAAGGCAGGCTGAGATTGTGGACGCCGACCCTTGCCGAAGCCTGGGCCTGCGTTGCCCTGATCGCGGTCGGCATCGGCTTCGCCTGGTGGGCGCGGATCCATCTCGGGCGGTTGTGGTCCGCCACGGTTACCGCCAAGGCGGATCATCGCGTGGTCGACACCGGCCCCTATCGCCTGGTCCGGCATCCGATCTACACCGGGCTGCTGCTGGCAGTGCTTGCCACCATGGTGGAGAAGGGCACGCTCTGGGGCATCGCAGGTACGGCCCTGCTCATCATCGGCGTCGTCATTAAGGCGAGGCTGGAGGAGCATTTCCTGCGCGACGAACTCGGCCCCGCCTACGACGACTACGCCAGGCGGGTGCCGATGCTGGTTCCGTTCACGCCGGCCTGACGCGACATTACTCAAAGCATTCTGATAAGCGCGCCGCCTATCGAATACCCGGCGCCGAAGGCGCAGATCAGACCGAAATCGCCGGGCTTCATATCGGCATGGTTCTCCGACAGCGCGATGATGGCACCGGCGCCCGCCGTGTTGCCGAGCCGCTCCAGCACCATGGGCGCGCGGTCATGGCCGACATCATGGCCGAAGGCCAGTTTCAGGATCATCGCATTCATGCGCGCATTGGCCTGGTGCAGCCAGAAGCGTCGGACCGCCTGTGGCGTCAGCCCATGTTCGGCCAGGAATTCGACGATGAATTTGTGCCCGGCGACGGTGACTTCCTTGAACACCTTGTTGCCGACCTGCTTGATGAGATTGCCCTCCAGGTTGATCATGTAGGGATCGTCCTGGGCGGTACGCGTGTGGTAGCCGAGATTGGTGCGGATGTTGTTCGACATCTGCGTCCAGATGCGCGTGTCCAGCACCTCGAAGCGACCCGGCCGCTTCTCGCCCTGGGCGAGCCCTTCCACCACCATCGACACCGAAGCGTCCCCGAAGATGAAATGCGTCTGCCGGTCGCGGAAATTGAGATGGCCGGTGATGATCTCGGGCGTTGTCACCAGGATGCGCTTGTGTGCGCCCGAGCGCACCAGATTGACCGCCATGTGCAGCGCAGCCGCCGCGGACGAACAGCCAAGTCCCATATCGAAGCCGGCGCCCCTCGTGCCCAGCGCCTCCTGCATTTCGATGGCGATGGCCGGATACGGCCTCTGCTGATGCGAGGACGAGCAGATCACCAGATCGATGTCCGACGCCTCGATGCCGGCGTGCTCGATCGCCTTCCTGGCCGAAGCGACACCGAATTCCGCCTGCAGCGAGAGCGCGTCGTCCGGGCGCGCCGGAATGCGCGGCGCCATGCGGGTCGGGTCGAGAATGCCTTCCCGCTCGATCACATGGCGGGCGCGCACGCCCGAGGCATGGACGATGAAGTCGGCATCGGATTTCTGCAGCAGCGTCTCGCCGGCAGCCTGGCGCCGCGCGTTCTCGGTGTCGACCCAGACATTGAAGCTGGCGACCAGTTCCTCATTCGTGATGACAGGCTTGGGTATTTCAGCGCCGATGCCGCTGATGATGACGCGATGCATGTTTCCAGTCCGTCCCGTCCGCGGGCATTGCGGCTTCATGTGGGCGCCGAAACGCTTCGGCGCAACACTTTTCTCACTCGGCCGGTTTACGTCGGCTTAAACCAAGGTTTACGCCAGCCTATCCCGCCCGCTTGGCGACGATGAAAATGCGGGGGAAAGGCAGCAGCACCTTGCCATCGGCGGTCTTCGGATACGCCTTGGCGACCTTGGCCGTGTAGTTGTCGAGGAACAGCTTGCGCTCGTCCGTGTCGAGCGGATCGAGGAACGGCTTCAGCCCGGTCGACTTCACCCATTCGACGATCGCCTCGGCGTCGGCCAGCGGATGGTTGTAGATGGTGTGCCAGATATCGAGCCGAGCGGAGAGCGGCGACAGCAGGTCGTAGTAGAACGACACCGGCGGCAGCGGCGCACGGGCCGCATCCCTGATCTTTGCCGCGAAAGGCACCTGCGCCGCGGTTTCCCGCATCAGCCGATGCGAATCCTCGGCCATATTGTCAGGCATCTGGACGGCCAGCGCGCCACCGGGCGCCAGAAAACCCATCAGACGCTGGAACACCGCCGGATGCTCCGGCAGCCACTGGAAGACCGCGTTGGCGAAGATCACGTTGACCGGCTCGGCCGGCTGCCATGTCGACGCATCGGCGAGGTCGAAGCTGACATTGGGCAGGCGCGCCCTTGCCTTTTCGATCATGTCGGGAGACGTATCGAAGCCGCTCACCTGCGCATCCGGCCAGCGCTCGACCAGAAGTTCGGTCGAATTGCCCGGCCCGCAGCCGATGTCGACGACGCGGCGCGGAAAATCCACCGGCACTTGGGCTGCGAGATCACGCGCCGGCCGTGTGCGTTCGTCCTCGAATTTCAGATATTGGGCGGCGGACCAATCAGCCATTCGAGCTCCTCATGCCTGCTTGAGAATTCGCCGCCCCGGTGCCCCTTACCGCGTCAGCCTTTTGTAGGTCATGCGGTGCGGGTTGACGGCTTCGGGCCCGAGCCGGCGGATCTTGTCCTGCTCGTAGTCCTCGAAATTGCCTTCGAACCATTCGACATGGCTGTCGCCCTCGAAGGCGAGGATGTGCGTTGCCAGACGGTCGAGGAACATACGATCGTGCGAGATGATGACGGCGCAGCCGCCAAAATTTTCCAGCGCGTCTTCGAGTGCGGCCAGCGTTTCGGTATCGAGATCGTTGGTCGGTTCGTCGAGCAGCAGCACATTGCCGCCGGTCTTCAGCATCTTGGCCAGGTGGACGCGGTTGCGCTGACCACCGGACAGATTGCCGACCTTCTGCTGCTGGTCGCCGCCACGGAAGTTGAACGAAGCGCAGTACGCGCGGGTGTTGGCCTCGAACTTGCCGAGCTTGACCACTTCGGCGCCACCCGAGATCTCTTCCCAGACGGTCTTCGACGGATCGAGCGCATCGCGGCTTTGGTCTACATAACCAAGCTTCACCGTCTCGCCGACGCGCACTGAGCCCGCATCCGGCTTTTCCTGGCCGGTGATCATGCGGAACAGCGTCGTCTTGCCGGCGCCGTTCGGGCCGATGACGCCGACAATGCCGCCCGGAGGCAGCTTGAATTCGAGGCCTTCGATCAACAGCGTGTCGCCGAAGCCTTTCGACAGGCCCTCGACCTCGATGACCACGTTGCCGAGCCGCTCACCATGCGGAATGACGATCTGCGTATCCGTCGGCCGCCGCTTGTCGGCTGCATCCAGCAGGTCCTGGAACGCCTGGATACGCGCCTTGGACTTGGTCTGTCGGGCCTTCGGGCTCGACTGGATCCACTCGCGCTCGCGGCCGATGGCGCGCTGGCGGGCGTCGTCTTCGCGGCCCTCCTGCTTGAGGCGCTTGGCCTTGGCTTCGAGATATTTAGTGTAGTTGCCCTCATACGGAATGCCGCGGCCGCGATCGAGTTCCAGGATCCAGCCGGTGACATTGTCGAGGAAGTAACGATCGTGGGTGATGATCATCACGGCGCCGGGATAGGCGCGCAGATGTTTTTCCAGCCACGCCGTCGTCTCGGCGTCGAGGTGGTTGGTCGGTTCGTCGAGCAGCAGAAGATCAGGCTGGCGCAGCAGCAGCTGGCAGAGCGCGACGCGGCGGCGCTCGCCGCCCGACAGCTTGGTGACGTTGGCATCCTTGGGCGGACAGCCCAGCGCTTCCATCGCCATCTCGACCTGCTGTTCGAGATCCCAAAGGTTCAGCCGGTCCATCTCGTCCTGGAGCTTGGCCGACTCGTCGGCCGTCTCGTCGGAATAGTTCATCATCAATTCGTTGTAACGCTCGATGATGGCGGTCTTGGCCGCGACACCTTCCATGATGTTCTCGAACACGGTCTTGTCGGGATCGAGCGCCGGTTCCTGCGCCAGGTAGCCGACCGTGGCGCCTTCGGCGAGCCACGCCTCACCACTCCACTCCTTGTCGATGCCGGCCATGATCTTGAGGATCGTCGACTTGCCGGCGCCGTTCGGGCCGAGGATGCCGATCTTGGCGTCGGGGTAGAAGGACAGATGAACGTTCTCGAGCACCTTCTTGGTGCCATAGGCCTTGTTGAGGCCGGCCATGTGATAGATGAACTGGCGTGCCACGCGCGCTTTCCCTGAAAAATGACTGGATTTGTCGAATTGAATGGAGGTTGGCCGCTATGTAGGCGATGCGACGCCGGACGGCAATCGCTTTTGCCATATCGAGCCAACCACACGGACAAGTGTGCACCGACAGCCAAGTTTTCAACCGGTCGATCGCGCACGGAAATCCCTGGTTAACCCTTCCGCGTCAAAACAGGATCGGGTGGAATCGCCGGCTTGCCGCGATTCCAGAGAGAGATCGGATCGACGGCATTGCTGAACAGTTTCCTGCTCCTTGCCGAAGCGGTCGTCTACTTCAGCGTCATGGTGACGCTTTTCCGCTTCCGCAAGCGCATCGGCCTTGGCGTCTTCGTCTGCGCGCTTGGCGTCATGCATTTCCTGGAGACCTATCTGGCCAGCGTCTTTTATGTCGCCCTGCCGTTCGGCATGGTGTCGCCGGGCTCCGCGGTGCTCTTTTCCGGCAAGCTGGTGATGCTCCTTCTGCTCTACATGAAGGAAGATGCCGCCACCGTGCGTCAGCCGATCTATGGCCTGCTGCTCGGCAATGCGTTGATGATCGGACTGGTTCTGCTCCTGCGCCTGCACGCCATCGCTCCGCTTCCCGATGGCCGGCTCCCCGACATCGGCTTCATCGACGAGATGGGCTGGCTGATGGTGTGGGGCACTACGCTGCTGGTCATCGACGCCATCCTGATCATCCTGCTCTATGAAAAGCTTGGGCGCACGCTGCGCAAGGCGCGGTTCTTGCGCATCCTGATTTCGGTTGCCTGCGTGCTCACCTTCGACCAGGCCGGCTTCTTCACCGCGCTGCATTTTGTTGCCGGCGCCCCGATTGCGGTCTTCTTCGGCGGCTGGTTCGCCAAGATGGCGGCTGCACTGACTTTCAGTGCCATGCTGGTCGCCTATCTCAAATGGTTCGAGGTCCGGGACGTCCAGATGCCGCGCGGCCTGACCGACATTTTCGAGACGTTGACCTATCGCGAACGCTACGAAGCGCTGGTCGAGCATGTCGGCCGCGACGGCTTGACCGGCCTGCTGCACAGGGGACGCTTCGATGCCGACGGTGAAGCCGCCGTCCAGGCCAGCCTGCGCACGGCGAGGCCGCTCAGCCTGCTCATCGTCGATGTCGACCACTTCAAGTCGATCAACGACCGTTTCGGCCATGCCGAGGGCGACAAGGTGCTGAAGGCGGTTGCAACCGTACTTTGCGAGGCGGCAGGCGCCGAGGACCAGGTGTTCCGGATCGGCGGCGAGGAATTCGCCATCCTCAGTTCGCGTCCGCATTCCGTCGCCAGGCTGTTTGGCGAAAGCGTCCGCACCGCGCTCAAGGCATCGGCCGCCACCAGCCGCTTCGAGCTGACCGTCAGCGCCGGCGTTTCCACCGTCAGCGAAACGACGCAGTGCCTGGCCGATCTGTTCGCGCTCGCCGACCAGCGCCTTTACAAGGCGAAATCGACCGGACGCGACCGCGTCGTCGGCGAACCCGGTGGGCATGAGGCCGACGCCGCCATTGCCTGGACCAGGTCAGCCCAGATCTAGCTCTCTCCGCGACGGCCGCGCCGGCTTACCGGAAGCGGCGATCCCGCACTTACTGGAAGCCGATCGGATCGACCGTCCCGGTCGGGCAACCGGCCTTGTTGGTCGGCACCGAGGCCAGCAGCAGGTCCTTGAGCGAACTGTGCGGGCCGATCGGACCGGCAAGGCCAAGCGTCAGTTCGCCGATCAGCCGCCGGCCACTCGACGGATCGATAAGGCAGGACACCCGCACCCTGTCCCCCGCCCCTGCACCGAAGGCCTGGTCGAAGGCACTGCGGATCTGGTCCGCGGTCAGCTTGCCGCCGATATTTTTGGCGAAGAGGTCGCGCACCGGCGAGCTGTTGACCTCACGCATCAAATGAAGGGCGTCGGAAAAATACTCCTGCTGGCTTTTGCCGTAGCAGGTGCCGTGCTTGATCCATTCATGCCGTTCCAGCTTCGAGGCGGTGCCGGGCATCACCTTGTCGAGCTCGGTGCGGGTGTCGGCATCGAGGTTGACCGGCGGCAGGTCCTGCCAGTGAGCCGGATTGTCATTGGCCTTGTCGCTGGCCGAAGCCTGGCAATAAAAATTGCCGTTCGGCTGCGGCCACAGACCGTGCAGCGTGAAATTGGTAGCATCGAACTCACTAGGGTTTTGCGCCTTGCATTCGGCCTTGTTCGACTTGGTCTCGCAGAAGGCCGGCTGCCAGCTCAACGCGAAGACATATTCGGGCTTTCCCGAGGGCGCGGGCTTGCCTTGCCCGCCCGGTGCCGCCGGCACGGTCGCGGCACTGCTGCCCGAGAGATGGCCGCAGCTCACCTTCACCCAGCGGCGCTCGGGATCGGCGCCCGGCACCAGGATGAGGTAGTGGGTCGGGGCGTCCTTGTTGCCGGCCAGCAATTGGTAGGTCTTGCCCGCATCCGTCGAGACATTGCCGGGGTTCTTGCCGTTCTTGATCGCCTGCGTCGCCGGACAAGCAGCGTCGGCCACGAAGGTGCCGCTCATCTTGACGTCGGCATGCGCCGCACCCGCCAGCAAGGCCAATCCGAAAACAACAGCAATGCGCATGGAGAATCCCCTGCTGGAAAGTGGGCGACAGACTGAAGCTGTCTCCATGTCAGAATTGCGATATTTTGCGGGCTCGTGGCAAGAAAGATCGTCGCCGAAAAACCGGCAGGCCGGATTGACGCAAATCTGGCTCCGGCGCACACAGTTTGGACATCACGAGGGCGGAACCAGGGAGAGACCGGCCGGCATGCCATACAGCCAGCAGCGCGTGGTTCGCTCGCCGACCGGCGCCGACCTCAATCTGTTCGTCCGGCAGGCCGACACCCCTCCGCGTGCGGTGATCCAGATCAATCATGGCTTGGCCGAACATGCCGCGCGCTACGACCGCTTCGCCGGTTTCCTCGCCGCCCGGGGCTTCCATGTCTATGTCCATGACCACCGTGGCCATGGAGCGACCAAGGCGCCCGACGCGCCGCTCGGCAGATTCGCCGACAAGGACGGCCCGGCCAAGGTGATCGCCGATGTCGACGCCATCCACGATCTCATCGCCCGCGAGCGGCCTGACCTGCCGGTGATCCTCTTCGGCCACTCGATGGGCGCCGCCGTGGCGTTGAGCTACCTGTTACACCACTCGCAACGCATCCATGCCGCCGCGATCTGGAACGGCAATTTCTCGCAAGGCCTGCTCGGCCAGGTGGCGCTCGGTATCCTTGCCTGGGAACGGATGCGGCTGGGCTCCGATGTCCCGTCGCGCCTGCTGCCGAAACTTACCTTCCAGGCCTGGGGCAAGGCGGTGCCCAACCATCGCACCTTGTTTGACTGGCTGTCGCGCGACGACGCGGAGGTGGCGAAATATATCGCCGATCCGCTCTGCGGCTGGGATGCCTCCATCTCGATGTGGCGCGATGTGGTCGCCTTGGCGCTGAACGGCGGCAAGGATGCAGGCTTTGCCACTGTGCGCCGCGACATCCCCGTCGCCATCGTCGGCGGCGAAAAAGACCCTGCCTCGGACTACGGCAAGGGCATCACCGATCTCGCCAGTCGCATGCGCAGGATGGGCTTTTCGAATCTGGTTTCAAAGGTTTACGCCGAAACCCGCCACGAAAGCCTGAACGAGGTGAATCGCGACATCATCATGGAGGATTTCGCCAACTGGGCGGACACTGTCTTGAAGGCGTGACGGGTTGGCCCATTGCAAGGACCGTGACAGCCGCTGCCGGGCTTGATAGAGGCTCTGCTTTCGCGGCAATCAGGATGATTGCGGCAAACACGGTGATTTATGGCCGAACCCCCGCTGAAAAGCGTCCGCGTCGTCGAGCTCGCCCGCATTCTTGCCGGGCCCTGGGCCGGGCAGTTGCTTGCCGATCTCGGCGCCGATGTCATCAAGGTCGAGAGTCCCGATGGCGACGACACCCGCAAATGGGGTCCGCCCTTCGTCATGAGCCATGACGGCGAGAACCTGTCGGCCGCCTACTACCATTCCTGCAATCGCGGCAAGCGCTCCATCGCCATCGACTTCTCGACGCCGGAAGGCGCCGAGACGGTGCGCCGGCTGGTCGCGACGGCGGATGTGCTGATCGAGAACTTCAAACTCGGCGGCCTGAAGAAATACGGGCTCGACCATGAGAGCCTGAAGAAGATCAACCCTCGCCTGGTCTACTGCTCCATCACCGGCTTTGGTCAGGATGGGCCTTATGCGCCCCGCGCCGGTTATGACTTCATCATTCAGGCCATGGCCGGCATGATGTCGATCACCGGCGAGGCCGGCCGCGAGCCGCAGAAGGCCGGCGTCGCCATCTCGGATATCTTCACCGGCCTCTATTCGGTCATCGCCATCCAGGCCGCGCTTCGCCATGCGGAACAGACCGGCGAAGGCCAGCACATCGACATGGCTCTGTTCGACACTCAGATCTCGGCGCTGGGCAACCAGAACCTCAACTATCTCGTTTCCGGCAAGTCGCCGGTGCAGATGGGCAATGCGCATATGAACATTGCCCCGTACGAAGTGCTTCCGGTCAGGGACGGCCACATCATCCTGGCTGTCGGCAATGACGGCCAGTTCGCTAAATTCTGCGCCGCGGTCGGGCTGGACGATTTGCCGGCCAATCCCGATTTCACCACCAATCCGGCCCGCGTCGCCAACCGCGTAGACCTTCGCGCACGCATCATCGAGGCGCTGAAGATTTTTGATCGCGATCCGCTGCTGGCGAAGCTCGAAGCCGCCAGCGTGCCGGCAAGTCCGATCAACACGATCGGCCAGATGTTCGCCGATCCGCAGACCATTGCCCGCGGCATGCGGCTCGACCTCGACGACGGCCATGGCAACCGCCTGCCGTCGGTGCGCGCGCCGATGGTGATGTCGGGCACACCGCTGACCTATGAGCGCCCCTCGCCGCGCCTTGGCGAGCACACTGACGAAATCCTTGCCGAACTGGAGAAGTCTGGGAAATGAAGACCGGTGGACAACTGATCGTCGACGCCCTCGAAGCCAACGGCACCGACCGTATCTTCTGCGTGCCGGGCGAATCCTACCTTGCGGTGCTTGACGCGCTGCATGATTCCTCGATCCGCACCATCGTCTGCCGCCAGGAAGGCGGTGCTACCATGATGGCCGATTGTCAGGGCCGGCTGACCGGCAAGCCCGGAATCTGCTTTGTCACCCGCGGCCCCGGTGCCACCAACGCTTCGGCCGGCATCCACATCGCCATGCAGGATTCGGTTCCCCTCATCCTGTTCATCGGCCAGGTCGCCAGCCACGCCAAGGAGCGCGAGGCGTTCCAGGAGGTTGATTATGTCAGGTTCTTCGGCGACATCGCCAAATGGGTAGTCGAGATCGACGACGCCACGCGCATCCCTGAATTCGTCACCCGCGCCTTCGCCGTGGCGACGTCGGGCCGCCCCGGCCCGGTCGTCATCTCGCTGCCGGAGGATATGCTGACCAGCATGGTAGAAGCGCCGGAAGCACTTCCGCACACGCCCGTCGAGACCTATCCCGGGGAGGCCGAACTCGACGCACTGGAAATGCTGCTTGCCGGCGCGAAGCGTCCCTTCGTCATCCTTGGCGGCACGCGCTGGAACGCGGATGCCGTGGCGCGGATACATGGGATCGCCGAGGCCTGGTCGCTTCCTGTCGGCTGTTCCTTCCGCCGCCAGATGCTGTTCGACCATCTTCATCCAAACTATGCCGGCGATGTCGGCATCGGCATCAATCCGAAGCTGGCGGCGGCCATCAAGCAGGCCGACGTCGTTCTCTTGATCGGCGGCCGCATGGGCGAGATGCCATCTTCGGACTACACGCTGCTGAAGAGCCCCTATCCCGACCAGGCACTGGTGCATGTCCATGCCGATGCCGGCGAACTCGGCCGGGTCTACCGCCCGACGCTGGCGATCAACGCCTCGCCAGCGGCTTTCGTCGAGGCTTTCGCCAAGCGCAAGCCCGCCGGAACGCCATCATGGGCGACCGAGACGCCCAGGCATCACGCGGCCTATCTCGAATGGTCGACGCCACCACAGACCGGCCCCGGCACGGTCCAGATGGGTCCGATCATGGACTATCTGGAAAAAGTGTTGCCCGACGATACCATCCTGACCAATGGCGCCGGCAATTATGCGACCTGGGTTCATCGGTTCCACCGCTCCCGCCGCTTCGGCACACAGGCGGCGCCGACGTCGGGCTCGATGGGTTACGGCACGCCGGCGGCGGTCGCGGCCAAGGCGCTTTATCCGGAGCGCACCGTGGTCGCCTTCGCCGGCGACGGCTGCTTCCTGATGAACGGGCAGGAATTCGCCACTGCCGTGCAGTACGATCTGCCGATCGTGGTGATCGTCGTCAACAACGGCATTTACGGCACCATCCGCATGCATCAGGAGCGCGAATATCCCGGTCGTGTCGTCGGCACCGATCTGAAGAACCCCGATTTTGCAGCACTTGCCCGCGCCTATGGCGGCCATGGCGAGACGGTGGAGAAGACAGCTGATTTCGCGCCTGCCTTCGAGCGCGCGCGAACCAGCGGCCAGCCGGCGATCGTCGAGATCAGGCTCGATCCCGAAGCGATAACGCCGACCCGGACGATGACGCAGATACGCGACAAGGCTTAGGGGTAGCCAGGCCGAGTTCTCTGGCGCCCGCAGGCCTTCGGCCGCTACATTGCCTTTTCGATCTGACCGCGGATCTCGCCGTCCTTGTGGGCCGCCGTGTGCACGTTGACGTAATATTTGCCGGCCTCCAGGTCAGCGGCCTGCGCATCCGTCAGCGTCGCCGACCCCTTGATCGGGCTCTTGAGCTTGCCTTTGAACGGGATCACGGGATCCGCGTTTTCACCCATTGCCGCCGGGCCGTGGATATGCGCGGCCGACGCCGGGCCGCTGAGGCCGGAATACTTCACGTTCCAGCTGAGCTTCTTCTTCGTGGTGTCGAAGGTGAGAGTGGCCGTCCCCTTGCCCTTGGTGGTGACAGCTGGGCTCTGCTGGCCGCCATCGAGGGTCGCCTTGTATTTTACCATCTCGGCCATGGCCGGTGATGCAAACAGGAAAGCGGTGGAAATGGCGAGCGCCGATAGCGCCGGCAGGAAGGAGTGTGCGCGCATGAAGAACCTCCGATTGAAGCTATGCGTCGCGGCTCCCCGCCGCGCGCATGCTTCAATGCAACGGCTGGTTGGCACAATGTATCCCCGCACACGGTTTTGTGATCGGAGCGAATGGAAAAGGGGCGGTCGCCCGCCCCTTTTGGTGTCAGCCGTCAAACCGGTCGCAGGCGCTGTTGATCGCGCCCGCCAGGTTTATTTGACCGCCTTGTCCGTGATGGCGGTGGTGTAGGCGCCTTTCGGCTCCTTGGTGATGATCTTCTGGTCGAGCAGCGCTTTGGCGGTGCGCTCGTAGGTTGCCGGGTCGAGCTTGCCGTCGGCATTGTCGATCAGCTTGGCGACTTCGCTCATCATCCGCTTCTGGTGGTTTTCGTCCTGGCCGCCGCCGTCCATGACGATGCCTGCCGCCTCGTCATTGTTGTCGATCGCGTATTTCCAGCCTTTCATCGAAGCGCGCACGAAACGCACCATCTTGTCCTCGAAGGCCGGATCCTTGAGCTTGTCTTCCGAGGCATAGAGGCCGTCCTCGAGCAGGTCGTTGCCCATGGCCGAGTAGTTGAAGACGGTGAGTTGTTCGGGCTTGTAGCCGGCGTCGATCAGCTGCCAGTACTCATTGTAGGTCATGACCGAGATGCAGTCGGCCTGCTTCTGGATCAGCGGCTGCACATCGAAACTCTGCTTGAGAACGGTGACGCCATCAGGACCGCCATCGGTCTTGAGGCCTAGCTTGTTCATCCAGGCGTAGAACGGATATTCATTGCCGAAGAACCAGACGCCCAGCGTATGACCCTTGAAATCGGCTTCGCTCTTGATCGGGCCGTCCTTCGGGCAGACCAGCTCCATGCCGGCCTTCTTGAACGGCTGGGCAATGTTGACCAGCGGCACGCCCTTTTCGCGCGCGGCGAGCGCGCCGCCCATCCAGTCGACGATGACATCGGCACCGCCGCCGGCGATCACCTGCTCGGGAGCGATGTCGGGGCCGCCCGGCTTGATCTCGACGTCGAGGCCTTCAGCGTCATAGAAACCCTTCGCCTTGGCGACATAGTAGCCGGCAAATTGCGCCTGCGTGACCCATTTCAGCTGCAAGGTCACCTTGTCGGCGGCCATTGCCTGGAACGCGGCCAGCGACATCGCGCCGGCCAGAACTGGAATAATAAGTCTTTTCATTTTTTTACCCTCTGAAGTTAGTGCCCTAAACCCACCGCCCCTATCCACCACGGACAGAGGGATGCCAAAACGTGACGGCCCTTTCGACAAGGGCGACCACGCCATAAAAGACCGAACCCGCAAGTGCTGCAACTGCGATTTCGGCCCAGACCATGTCGATGTTCATCCGCCCGACCTCGGTCGAAATGCGGAAGCCCATACCGACGACCGGCGTGCCGAAGAACTCGGCGACGATGGCGCCGATCAGCGCCAGCGTCGAGTTGATCTTCAGCGCGTTGAAGATGAAAGGCGCTGCCGCCGGCAGCCGCAGCTTGATGAGCGTCGGCCAATAGCCAGACGCATAGGTGCGCATCAGGTCGCGCTCCATATGGCCGGACGCGGCGAGCCCGGCGACCGTGTTCACCAGCATCGGGAAGAAGGTCATGATGATGACGACAGCCGCCTTGGACTGCCAGTCGAAACCGAACCACATGACCATGATCGGCGCGACGCCGATGATCGGCAGCGCCGAGACCATGTTGCCGATCGGCAAGAGCCCGCGCCGCAGGAACGCCACGCGGTCGGCGAGAACAGCGGTGATGAAGCCCGCGCCGCTGCCGACGACATAGCCGAAGAGCACCGCCTTGAAGATGGTCTGCCGGACATCGGCGCCGAGGACCGGCAGCGAACCGGCGATGCGCGTGCCGATGGCGCTCGGCGGCGGCAGGAGGATGAAAGGAATGCCGGCGCCACGCGTTACCGCCTCCCAGATGATCAGGATCCAGGCACCGAAGATGGCGGGGATGATCAGGCGCAAAGCGGTCCGCACCGAGCCGTCCGCCGGGCGCAGTCCAGACAAGACCGCGACACAACGCCAGCCAAGCAGCCAGGCGGCCGCGAGCAGCAGGAAATATGGCGCCCGCGCCAGACCTTCGAAGCCGGCAATGCCCCCGATGAGCAGCCAGGCCGCCAGATGCGCACCGATGAAAAGCACGACAGCTTCGGCCATGGGCGGCACTTTGGCCATCGGGATCAAAGCGGCGAGAAGCAGCGCGCCGAAGATCAGCCAGGTCGTCGCTGCATAGGGATAGATCGACGGCCCCGCAGGCTGCGCCAGCAGATCAACTTTTGGCGCTGCGATCGCTCCGAGCGCAACGGCGATCAGGCACAGCAGGATCGCCAACGCCGCTTGCCAGGAAGGTTTCAGCCGGTTCATGCCGGCCTCCCGCCCATGGCGCGGTCGACGAGGCGGCCGGCGATGCCAACCACCATCACAAGCAGCGCCGCCACGATCGAACCGGCGACCAGGGCCGACCAAATATCGATCGACTGGCTGTAATAGGCGCCGGCCAACAGCTTGGCGCCGATGCCGGCGACAGCACCCGTCGGCAGTTCGCCGACGATGGCGCCGACCAGGCTTGCCGCCACCGCAACCTTCATCGAGGTGAACAGGAACGGCACCGAGGCCGGCACGCGCAGCTTCCAGAAGGTCTGGGCCTGGCTGGCATTGTAGGTGTGCATCAGGTCGAGATGCATGATCTCGGGCGAGCGCAGCCCCTTCACCATGCCGACCGTTACCGGGAAGAACGACAGGTAGGTCGAGATCATCGCCTTCGGGACCAAGCCGGTGATGCCGACCGCCGCCAGCACGACGATGATCATCGGCGCCACCGCCAGGATTGGAATGGTCTGCGAGGCGATGATCCACGGCATCAGGCTGCGGTCGAGCGTCGCCACATGGACGATGCCCACCGCAATGACGATGCCGAGCGCGGTGCCGAAGGCAAAGCCGAGCAGCGTCGAGGACAGCGTCACCCAGGCGTTGTAGACAAGACTGCGGTTCGAGGTGATGGGCCGCAGAAACGTGTTCTCGAAGAAATTCACCGCCACCTGATGCGGCGCCGGCAGCGTCGGCTTCGGCTGCGACAACGTCTTGCCGATGAGTTCGCTGAACGTCGAGGTTTCGTTGGCCCGCCGGTCGAGATCGCGCTGGAAGGGCGCGTTGAGGATGACGGCGAAAACGTACCAGAGCATGACGACACCAACGAGGATCGAGGTGACCGGGATAAGCTTGTCGCGGAAGGTGTCCATCTAGCGATCCTCGCCGGGCTGGCGCCCTCCTCTCCCCAACGGGGAGAGGGTGGCCGGAGCGAAGCGGAGGTCGGGTGAGGGGGTAGAAATCTTTCCGTCAAGGCAAGCCAAGATCGTATCAAGGACCGCTCGGCGCTCGGCCAACACTTCGTGGTTCCAGAATCTCAGAACGGAATACCCTTGGCCGTTCAGCCAAGCGGTTCTCACGGCATCGGCTGGAGAATCTGCGTGCTGGCTGCCATCAAGTTCGACAATCAGGCCGTTCTCGCGGCAAACGAAATCGGCGATGAAGGGTCCGAGAGGCACTTGCCTCACAAATTTGTAACCGTTGAGATGACGGCCTCTCAGTTCGCCCCAAAGTCTGTATTCAGCCTCGGTCTCTTCAACCCGTAGCCTTCGGGCGCGTTCGGTTGCCCCGATCTTCCTCTTGGTCGGATCTGTCGGCGCCGCCCCCTCACCCGACCTCCGCTTCGCTCCGGCCACCCTCTCCCCGTGGGGGAGAGGAGGAAACTCATCCTGCCCCCACTCAATCATCATAGCTATGCCCTGCCCTCAACCCGTCCCGCACCCGTGCGGCGATCGCCAGGAACTCCGGCGTCTCGCGGATGTCGAGCGGCCGCTCTTTTGGCAGCGTCGATTCGATGACGTCGCTGACCCGGCCCGGACGTGGCGACATGACGACGATACGTGTCGAAAGATAGACCGCCTCCGGTATGGAGTGTGTGACGAAGCAGATGGTCTTGTTCGTCCGTCCCCACAGCTCCAGCAATTGCTCGTTGAGGTGGTCGCGCACAATCTCGTCCAGCGCGCCGAACGGCTCGTCCATCAACAGGAGGTCGGCGTCGAAGGCGAGCGCACGGGCGATCGAGGCGCGCTGCTGCATGCCCCCGGAAAGCTGCCAGGGATATTTCTTCTCGAAGCCGCTGAGATTGACGAGGTCGAGCGTGTGCTTGATGCGCTCCGCCTGCTCGGCCCTGGACAGGCCCATGATCTCCAGCGGCAGCGCGACATTGCGCTCGATGGTGCGCCAGGGAAACAGGGCGGCGGCCTGGAAGACATAGCCGTAGGCGCGTTTCTCGCGCGCCTGTTCAGCTGTCATGCCGTTGATCGAAATAGCCCCCGAGGTCGGCTTCTCCAGATCGGCGATGACGCGCAGCAAAGTGGTCTTGCCGCAGCCCGACGGCCCGATGAAGGAGACGAACTCCCCCTTGCCGATGGTCAGGTCGACATTGGACAGCGCCTGCACCGGCCCGTCATTGGTCTGGAAGGTGAGTCCAAGTTTGCTTGCCGAAACGACGGCTGGCGAAGTTCCCGTCATCGGTTGCGGCCTGCCTGTTCCCGTGGCGCCGTCCCGATTCCGATTGCTTTTATCGCGATGTTGTTTTCCATTCGACCCATCCCATTGCCCTGCTGAGCTTGTCCCACTCAATCGACGCCCGGAGTTTCCCCGATGTCGCCAAAACCCACTTGTCATCTTATCCGCCCTGAAAGCACTTATGAAGGCAAGCAGGGTCTAACCTATTTCGCAGGCATCGCCACCGAGTCGGTCGGCTCTTCCGGCATCTGCATGCATGTGCTGACCATGCCGCCGGGCGCCCGCGCCAAGGCGCACCTGCATGAGAACCATGAAACGGCGATCTACGTGCTCTCCGGCGAGGTCCATACCTGGTATGGCGACCGGCTGGAGCATCACATCGTCGTCAAGGCCGGTGACCTCTTCTACATTCCGGCCGGCGTGCCGCATTTGCCGGCCAATCTGAGCAACGCCCCCTCGTCGGCCGTCATCGCCCGCACCGACCCCAACGAACAGGAAAGCGTCGTCCTGTTGCCGGAACTGGATGCGCTGGTCGCTTGATATCCTCGAACGAGGGACGCTGGCCGTCATCGGCACCGTGACACTTCCCCGTAGATGGTACCGTCCTCGTCGGCAATCACCAGCTTCTTGGCGTTCTTGGCGTTGCGCTTGATGGTGAACTGGATCGTCGACTGGCCTTCCTCGCCTTCCGCCTGGCATTGCGCCTTCGCCACCAGCGAACCGTCGGCCTGCACCTGCTTTTCAGTGAAGGTACAGGCGCTGGCGATGGTGATGAAGTCGGTGTCGGTCAGCAGCAGCATGTCCTCGGCATAGACCTTCTGACCATTCTTATTGATGCAGCCGGTCTTGTTGCCATAGGGCTTGGACAAATCGATGCCGGCCGCCGAGGCGGAGCCGGCAGCCAGAACAAGAACGGCGGTGAGATAGAATCCCGCGCGCCTCACCGTCAAACCCCGGTCGCCGGAATGCCGGTCCGCTCGACCTTGCGCGGCGCGGTGATCTCTTTCCAGGTCGACAGCGCCCGGTTTACCGCGGCGTTCGGCTCGCGGCCGACGAACTCACCATGACCGGGCTTTGCCTTCACCTCGGCTTCCTCGATCGACAACTCGCCTCGCGAGAAGACGAAGCGCGGCAAGCCCGTCACCTCGACCCCTTCGAACACGTTGTAGTCGATGACAGACTGCTGCTTCTTCGAAGAAATCGTTTTCTTGCGCTTCGGATCCCAGACGATGATGTCGGCATCGGCACCTTCGACGATAGCGCCCTTTTTTGGATACATATTGAGGATCTTGGCGATGTTGGTCGATGTCACGGCGACGAACTCGTTCATCGTCAGCCGCCCGGTGTTGACGCCCTTGGTCCACAGCACCGGTAGCCGGTCCTCGAGGCCCCCCGTGCCGTTGGGAATCTTGGTGAAATTGCCGACGCCGAAACGCTTCTGCTCGGTGGTGAAGGCGCAATGATCGGTCGCCACCACCTGCAGCGATCCGGCCTGCAGGCCCGCCCATAGCGAATCCTGGTGCAGCTTGTTGCGGAAGGGTGGGCTCATCACGCGGCGCGCCGCATGGTCCCAGTCCTTGTCGAAATACTCGCTCTCGTCCAGCGTCAGGTGCTGGATCAGCGGCTCGCCGAACACCCGCATGCCTTTCTGGCGCGCCCGGCGGATCGCCTCGTGGCTCTGCTCGCAGGAGACGTGCACGACATAGAGCGGCACGCCGGCCATGTCGGCGATCATGATGGCGCGGTTGGTCGCTTCGCCCTCCACTTCCGGTGGGCGCGAATAGGCATGCCCTTCGGGGCCATTGTTGCCGGCGGCGAGCAGCTTCTGCGACAGGGCGGCAACCACGTCGCCATTCTCGGCATGCACCAGCGGCAGTGCGCCGAGATCGGCGCAGCGCTGGAACGACGCGTACATCTCGTCGTCGTCCACCATCAGCGCGCCCTTGTAGGCCATGAAGTGCTTGAACGAGGTGATGCCCTTGTCGACGACGGTGGCCATCTCGTCGAACACCTGCTTGCCCCACCAGGTGATCGCCATGTGAAAGGAATAGTCGCAGGCAGCTTTCGAGGTCTTGTTGTCCCACATCTGCAGGGCTTCGAGCAGCGATTGCTGAGGCGACGGCAGGCAGAAATCGACCACCATCGTCGTGCCGCCGGCCAGGGCCGCACGCGTACCGGATTCGAAATCATCGGCCGAATAGGTGCCCATGAAGGGCATTTCAAGATGGGTATGCGGATCGATGCCGCCCGGCATGACATAGCAACCGGTGGCGTCGTACTCATGGTCGCCAGGCAGGTCCGAGCCGATGGCAACGATCTTGCCGTGCTGCATCAGCACGTCGGCCTTCCAGGTGCGGTCGGCGGTGACGACGGTGCCGTTTCGGATGACTTTGGACATTTTCTTGTTCCCTTGTCTTTTCGCGCTTCTTGGTGAGCGGCGTTTGGAGGTAAATCTCTAAATTCACTCCACGATGACGGCCGTCTCCACCACCGCGTGGAACAGAACGTCGGCGCCGGCCGCGGCCCATTCCTTGGTGATCTCTTCCGCCTCGTTGTGGCTTAACCCATCCACGCATGGGCACATCACCATCGCGGTCGGCGCGACGCGGTTGATCCAGCAGGCGTCGTGGCCTGCGCCCGAGACGATGTTGCGATGCGTATAACCGAGCCGCTCTGCGGCGTCGCGGATCGCCTTGACGCAGCCCTTGTCGAAGGTGACCGGATCGAAATGACCGACCTGCTCGATCTCGTATCGGATGTCGAGCGCGTCGCAGATCGTGTCGATGCCTTCGCGGATGCGGCCATCCATGGCGTCGAGCACTTCCTTCTCCGGTGAGCGGATGTCTATGGTGAAGACGGTGCGGCCGGCGATGATGTTGCGCGAATTGGGATAGACTTCCATGTGGCCGACCGCGCCGACGGCGTCGGGCTGGTAGTCCATGGCGATCTCGTGCACCAGTTCGATCACCCGGGCCATGCCGAGGCCGGCGTTGCGGCGCTTCGGCATCGGCGTCGAGCCGGTATGCGCCTCCTTGCCGGTCAGCGTCACCTGCAGCCATTTCAGGCCCTGGCCGTGGGTGACGACACCGATGTCGATATCTTCGTCCTCGAGGATCGGGCCCTGCTCGATATGCAGTTCGAAGAAGGCGTGAATCTTGCGGTCGCCGACCTTCTCGGTGCCCTTCCAGCCGATGCGCTCCAGTTCCTCGCCGAACTTTTTGCCGTTCTTGTCCGTGTGCTCATAGACGTCCGCCTGGTCGAGCACGCCAGCGAACACGCCGGAGGCCATCATCGCCGGGGCGAAGCGTGCGCCTTCCTCGTTGGTCCAGTTGGTGACGACGATCGGGTGTTTGGTCTTGATGTCGAGTTCGTTGAGCGAGCGCACGATCTCCAGACCGCCGAGGACGCCGAGAACGCCGTCATACTTGCCGCCGGTCGGCTGCGTATCGAGATGGCTGCCGACATAGACCGGCGGCAGGCTGGGATCGGTGCCTTCGCGGCGGGCAAACATGGTGCCCATCTCGTCGACGCCCATTTCGAGCCCGGCCGCATCGCACCAGCGCTTGAACAGGTGCCGGCCCTCGCCGTCCTCGTCGGTCACGGTCTGGCGATTGTTGCCGCCGGCAATGCCGGGGCCGATCTTCGCCATCTCCATGATGGAATCCCACAAGCGGTCTGAATTGATTCGCAGATTCTCGCCGGGTGCGGCCATTCAAAGTCCTTCCATTTCATGTTCTGGGCGGGTGGCGGTTCCCATCGCCACCCGCCTAGGTAAAGGAAAGTCTAGTCGATCGACCGCAGCACTTCCCGCACATGGTCGATCAATTCGTTGATCTGGCCCTTGGTGATGATCAGCGGCGGCGACAGTGCGATGATGTCGCCGGTGGTGCGGATCAGCGCGCCGCGCTCGAAGGCTTTGACGAAGGCCGAGAACGCACGCTTGGTCGGGCTGCCGGCGATCGGCGCCAGTTCGATCGCGCCGATCAGGCCGATGTTCCTGATGTCGATGACATGCGGCTCGCCCTTGAGCGAATGCAGCGCATCCTCCCAATAAGGCGCCAGTTCCTCGCCACGGGTGAGCAGACCTTCTTCCTTGTAGGTGTCGAGCGTGCCGAGTGCGGCCGCACAAGCGATCGGATTGCCCGAATAGGTGTAGCCGTGGAAGAACTCGATCATGTGCTCGGGGCCGGTCATGAAGGCGTCGTGGATTTCCTTCTTCACGAACACGGCGCCCATCGGGATGACACCGTTGGAGACGCCCTTGGCGGTGGTCATGATGTCGGGCGTGACGCCGAAATAGTCGGCGGCGAACGGCGCGCCAAGGCGGCCGAAACCGGTGATGACCTCGTCGAAGATCAGCAGGATGCCGTGCTTGGTGCAGATTTCGCGCAGCTTCTCGAGATAGCCCTTCGGCGGCAGGATAACGCCAGTGGAGCCGGCGACCGGCTCAACGATGACGGCCGCGATGGTCGAGGCGTCATGCAGGGCGACGACCCGCTCCAGCTCGTTGGCGAGTTCCGCACCATACTCCGGCACGCCTTTCGAAAAGGCGTTCTTCTCCGGCAGATGCGTGTGCGGCATGTGGTCGACGCCGCCCAGCAACGTGCCGAACATCTTGCGGTTGGTGACGATGCCGCCGACCGAGATGCCGCCGAAATTGACGCCGTGATAGCCGCGCTCGCGGCCGATGAGCCGGGTGCGTGAGCCCTCTCCCTTCACGCGGTGATAGGCGATCGCCATCTTCAACGCCGTCTCGACCGATTCCGAACCGGAATTGGTGAAGAACACATGGTCCATGCCCTTGGGCGCGAGGTCGACAAGGCGGTTGGCCAGCTCGAACACGATCGGATGGCCCATCTGGAAGGCGGGGGCGTAGTCGAGTTCGGCGGCCTGGTGCTGGATCGCCTCGGTGATCTTCGGCCGGCAATGGCCGGCGTTGACGCACCACAGGCCGGCGGTGCCGTCCAGCACCTTGCGGCCGTCGCTGGTCGTGTAATGCATGTCCTTGGCGGACACGAACATGCGCGGCGCCTGCTTGAACTGCCGGTTTGCCGTGAACGGCATCCAGAATGCGCTGAGATCGTTCGGCGTGACTTTCAGCCGGTTGGACATGACCAAGACTTCCCCTTGTAACCTGTTTCGCTGCGCCCAACGCTTGGTCTTTGCCGCGCTTTCATGCTACGCAAATTTTGACCGATTGGACAAACGTTAGCACCGCCATGTCGGCGGTCAATGGATTACTAGCGGAAATGCGGCTCCTGAAGTGCGTTCCACAGGTTGGAGAAAAACTGGTCCAGAGAATTGGTCCAGATGACCGTCGATGCGAGAGTCCGCAACGGTGACCACGAGCACGCAAGTCCCTCGCCGCACCCGCATCCAGGTGGAAAAGCGCGAACTGATCCTGGAGGCCGCGCTCGAAGTGTTTTCCACCAACGGCTTCCGAGGTTCGACCATCGACCAGATCGCCGAAGCCGCCGGCATGTCGAAGCCGAACCTGCTCTACTATTTCCGCCGCAAGGAGGACATTCACGAGACATTGATGGAGCGGCTGCTCGAAACCTGGCTGGCGCCGCTCAGGGAACTCGACGACATCGGCGATCCGATGACCGAACTCAGGAGCTACATCAGGCGCAAGCTGGAAATGGCCCGCGACTTTCCGCGCGAGAGCCGGCTGTTCGCCAACGAGATCCTGCAGGGAGCGCCGCGCATCATGCCGCTGCTGGCGGGCGAGTTGAAGACGTTGGTCGACGAGAAGGCCGCCGTCATCAAGGGCTGGATGCGCGCCGGCAAGATCGCCCGGACCGATCCCTGGCACCTGATCTTCGCGATCTGGGCAACGACGCAGCACTATGCCGATTTCGACGTCCAGGTCCGCGCCGTTCTGGGGCCGAACCGCGGCGGCGACGGCCGCTTCGAGGACGCTGCCCGCTTCCTGGAGCAATTGTTCCTCGATGGGCTGAAGCCAAACGGCTAGCGGCCGACCCACCGGTTGCTTGGTTCTTGCTGACCGTGGAGGTTAGCGAAGGCGCTCATCATTTCGTCATCCACGGGTGGAGCAAGGAGCGTAGCGACGCAGCGCAGACCCGAGGATGACGAAGCTGAGGGGTCTCACGCGCTGCGCCGTTCGGCCGGCATCGCGTCGAGCAATTGCTGCAACTTGGCGATCGAGTTCTGCTCGGCGAGCGGCGTATAGACGATCAGCCGCATGTCCGAGCCGTCGTCGATCGACAGGCTCATATGCTCGAAAGCCATCAAGCCAGCCTTGGGATGCCGGACGTGCTTCACGCCGGTCAGTTTTCGCGCCACGTCACGCCGGGGCCACCAGTCGCGGAACTCGGGACTTGAGTTCATCATCAGCGTGATCAGCCGTTCGAAATCCGGATCGCCGACATATTTGGCGCTTTCGGCACGAAACGAGGCGAGCACCACGCGGGCGAGTTCTTCCCAGTCGACCAGCAGGCGGCGGTGGTGCGGGTTGGTGAACACCATGTGGACGATATTTCTGCTATCGCCCTCCAGCAGGCCATAGTCGCCGAACACCGCCACGGCCGCTTCGTTCCAGGCAAGAACGTCCCAGCGCCGGCCGACGACATAGGCGGGCTGCAGCACCAGGCTTTGCAGCATATGCAACAGCGTGGCGTCGACCTTTTCCGGCGCCGCCACACGACGCTCCGGCTGCTGGCGGCCGGCCAGGATGAACAGATGCCGTTTCTCGACGGCGTCCAGGCGAAGCGCCTCGCAGAGCGCCGTCAGCACTTCCACCGAGGGCCGCACGTCCCTGCCCTGTTCGAGCCAGGTGTACCAGGTGGTGCCAACACCGGCGATCATCGCCACTTCCTCGCGCCGCAGACCCGGCGTGCGCCGTCGC